>NZ_CASGGV010000295.1:0-58261 GCF_949319125.1 Frankia sp. Hr75.2
AGAACTGACAGCCCTGCTTGACCACGTGAGCCACTCCCACCCACTAGTCGCCCCAACCTGACCAACCAGCGACTAGCCAACTGACTGCCGCCCAGTCAAGGCACCGGCATCAAAGCGAATCTGGGTGGGGCAGATCACCGTCTCGCACGACACCCGCCGGGTACCGGTCAGTAGCGGGCGCCAATATGGTCCGGCACCGGAATCGCCAGTGGAGCACCGGCAGTCTGGCCAGCACCTCTGGCCGATGTACTGGCTACTCCGCCAACGAGGCGCCGCAGACTTCAAAGCCACCAGAGCGAAAATCCTTGTAGAGAACCGCTCAGAGCAACCGCTAACCATCACCAACATCACGGTCCACAAGGCTCAAGAAGGCTCTCCCTTCAGCACTGGTTGGGTCAGGTATCCCCCAGCAGGTGCAGCGGAGGCGCTGGTTCTGGATTTCCTCCTCGACGAGGAGGCCTCGTCCGGTCACGTGAGTGTGACGTCGTCGGAAGTGCCGATGTCGAAGCAGACGACGTCACCGGGCTCCAGCTCACTCGTGGGCCTCCCCCTGACGGAGAGCTCGATACGACCGGACAGTACGACGGCCAGGTGGCAGCCGAGGGTCGGAAGCGCGGGCATGTCGTCTGTCCGAAGCCGGGCGAGCCAGAAGCCCGATGCCGGGGATGACGTCGTAGGGCCCCTTGTCCCTGGCGTCGCGGTAGGGGAGGAGGATCTGACGCACATCCGCGGCTCCGGAGACGTCAGTGACGTGCAGTACGCGCACTTCGGGCCTGGGCCGTTTCTGGCGTGTACTTGCCGCTCAGCTGCGGTGCGGTGCCGTCGAGGCCCGCGAGGGCGCGGTCGTGGCGCGTTTCGCGCTTCCAGGTGCGCTTGAGGTCGTCGTGCACGTTGATGCGCAGTCGTCCCAGACCGCCGACCTCGAGTTCGACGACGTCACCGTGCATGAGCGGGTGCAGGCCGCCATGGGTGGTTCCGGTGGCCACCAGGTCACCGGGTTCGAGGGTGTGCAGCGAGGAGACGAACGCGATCGACTCGGCGACGCTGTAGGCCATGTCGTCGGTGTTGAAGTCCTGCATCAGGGTGCCGTTGGTCCACAGGCGCACCGGCAGGTTCTGCGGATCCGGCACCTCGTCGGCGGTCACCAGGAAGGGGCCGATCGGGCAGAAGGTCTCACGGGACTTCATCTGGTAGAAGGCGTTCTGCCGGGGCGGGATACCTCGGGCAGAGCCGTCGATGAGGTTGGTGTACCCGAAGACGTGGTCCAGCGCCTCGTCGACGGACACGTTCTGCGCCCGCCGCCCGATGACGACGGCGAGCTCGGCCTCCCCTTCGAACACCGTCGCGGGGATGTCGGGCAGCACCATCCGGTCGCCGTGGCCCACGATCGAGTGGGGCGTCTTGGGGAAACCGTTGATGGGGGGACGCTCGGTGGCGCCCTCCATGTAGTTGCGTGCCATGCAGTCGATGTTCAGCGGCCGCGGGACCGGCGGCCGGACACGGACGGAGTCCAGCGGGACGCCGGTACCTTGTTCGGCCACCTGCCGGATCTTGTCCTCGAACTCCGACCATCGTGTGATGACGGTCGTCAGCAGTTCCTGCGGGTGCGCCGGGGCCAGGTCCGCGACGGCACCGCTCACGTCGATGACGGCGTCGCCGTCGTATACGCCCAGCTTGAAGTCATTGAAGAAGAGGAGCTTCACGCGTTTTCCCTTCGAGGTTGGTCGAGATTGGTCGGTACGAACCGGCCGTACTGGCCTCGGAAGAAGACCAGGGCCCGTCCGTCCTGCGCGGATGCGAGGTCCAGCACCCGCGCGACCGCGATCGTGTGGTCGCCGGCGTCGTGTTCCTCGACCAGCTCGCAGTCGAGCCAGGCAATCGCGTCGTCGAGCAGCTTGCGCACACCCAGCCGGACCACCGTGCGCCCGCTGTACCACCACGTCTCCTGGTACAGGCGCTCGACGCCCGGCCCGATGGCGAGCACCGTGCCCGCCGCCTCCTTGCCGGGCGTGAAACGGGTCTCCGGCAGGTACTGGTAACCACCCTCGACGACCAGGACTGGCGCAGTTGAGGCCGGCCGCCCGCACGGCGATCACTGGCTCGCCGATCCCGGCTCGGTGTCGGGCAGCCCTTCGACCTCGACCACGACGTCGTCGACCGTGCCGAAACGAAGAACCCGCGCCGCGCGCATCACTCGGCACTGCTCGGCCAGACGGTATCCGGCACCGGCAGCAGTTCGGGCACCGCAGCCGCCGAGGCCGCCGGACGGAGCGCGGCGGCGATCGGGCTGTGCAGCGCGCCGACGTCGACCTGCGCCCCGACGACCCGGTGCGGCGAATCGATCCGCACCAGCTTTGTGTCCACGGCCTCGTCGAAGGTGGCGACGACGCTCGTGCACGCGTCCTCGTCGGCGAAGACGGCGTGCCACTCGGCGGCGCTGCGCCCGGCCACCAGTTCGGCGATCACGCTGATCACGGCGGCCTCCTTCCCCTCGTCGTCGACGCAGTACGCGGGGGCCCCGACCAACGTCAGGAACCGCCTCCAGAACCGCTCCTCGAGCGCGGCGACTGCCAGGTGCCGGCCGTCGGCGGTGGGGTAGATGCGGTAGCGCGGGCTGCCGCCGGTGAGTAGTTCGCCCCCGGGACGTGGCCACTGCCTGCTGGCCTGATGGGTCGCGAAGTACCCGTACGCCAGCACCTGCAGGTTGTGCGCCATGGAGACGTCCAGGTGCGCGCCGCTGCCGGTGCGCTCGCGCTGGTGCAGGGCCAACAGGATGTTCAGGACGGCCGGGTAGGTGCCACCGGCGATGTCGGCGAGCACGGAGGGCGGCAGAGGCGGATGGCCGGCGCTGTCCCGGACGACGTTCAGCAGACCGGATTCGGCCAGGTAGTTCAGGTCGTGCCCGGCGCGGGACGCCTGCGGCGAGGACTGCCCGTAGCCGGTGATCGAACAGTAGACGACCGTGGGGTTCAGGGCGCGCACGTCGTCGTATCCCAGGCCCAGCCGACGGGCCACGCCGGGGCGGAACTGCTCGACGACGATGTCCGCGACGGCGGCCATCCCCCGCACCTTCCGCAGGGTCGCCGGATCCTTGAGGTCAGCGGCGAATGCCCGCTTGCCCCGGTTGAGGAGGGCGTAGTTCGCGCTGGTCGGGCCGAGCCGCGGCTCGTACGAGCGCATCTCGTCACCGGCCGGTGGACGCTCGATCCGCACGACGTCGGCGCCGGCGTCGGCGAGGATCAGCGTCGCGAGCGGCCCGGGCAGCAGCGTCGACAGGTCCAGGACCCGCAGGCCCTCCAGCGGATTCACGGCTGCTCCGAGGCGAGCTCACGGAGCCGGAACTTCTGGATCTTGCCGCTCTGCGTGGTGGGCAGGGCGTCGAGCAGGATCAGCCGCTCCGGCAGGTAGTGCTTCGACAGCCCGGCGTCCAGGAGGTAGGCGCAGAGCTGCGGCAAGTCCAAGCTCGCGCCGGACACCAGAGAGAGCACGGCGCAGACGCGCTCGCCGAGCCGCTCGTCCGGGTAGGCGACCAGCGCGGCGTTGAGCACGTCGGGGTGCTCGAACAGGAGCGTCTCGACGTCGGTGACCGGGATGTTCTCCCCGCCGCGGATGATGATGTCCCTGGTCCGCCCTTGGATGGTCAGCCAGCCGTGCTCGTCCAGCGAGGCGATGTCACCGGTGCGGAACCACAGGTCGTCCGTGAAAGCCTCCGCGGTCGCCTCCGGCCGGTTGAAGTAGCCGATCGTCACGCCCGGTCCGCGCATCAGGAGGTCGCCGACGACGCCCGGGGGAAGGTCGCGTAGCTGCTTGTCCACGACCCGTACACCGGATCCGGTGAACGCCGAACCATCCGTGTGCAGGATCCCGTCGGCCTCGCGGGGGGTGCAGGACGTGAGGATGCCGCACTCGGTCATGCCCCAGGCCGGCGCGGTGTACGCCCCGAACGCGGCGGCGGCCCGGGCCGGCAGCGTCCGGGGCACCGTGGAGCCGGCGACGACGAGGCAGCTCAGCGGGCAGCTCCGGTCTCCCGCCAGATCGGTCCGCAGCAGATCCTGCAGGAAGGTCGGCGCGCCGAAGAACGCCGTCACCCCTTCGGCGCGGATGACGTCCGCCGCCCACGCCGGAGCCCACCGCTCGACGAGCACGGCGGTGCCCGCCAGATAGGTGTTGAACAGGATTCCCCAGGCGTAGCCCGTGTGGTGGCCCATGGGAGAGGCGACGAGTTGCACCATCGGCTGACCGAACCGATCCGGGCCGACGTGCTCGGCGAGGGCTTGCGCCGTGTAGGTCAGCGTCTCGTGCGAGTGCATCGCGCCTTTGGGGGGGCCGGTGGTCCCCGAGGTGAAGCCAAGGTAGCAGGCCGCAGTCGGGTCCGGACTCTCGAAGGCGCGGTCGCGGGCAGTCGTCAGCCGCGACCAGGGGATCTCGCCGTCCACCAGTTCGCGCCCCGCGTCGTCGACGACGATCACCGAGTTCAGCGTCGGCACTGCGGCGCGCAGCGTCCGGGAGAGCGCGAGCAGGTCGGTGGAGTGCCAGGAGGCCTGCACGACGAGGACCCGCGCGCCGCTCTGCTGCAGGATGGACCGGGCCTGCAGCTCGCCGTAGGCCACCGGAATGCCGGTGTACGTGGCGCCCGTCTCGTTGATCGCGAACGCCAGCGTCGAGTACTCGACGCGGTTGGCCAGCATGACCGCCACCACGTCGCCGCGTCCGACGCCGACGGAGGCCAAGCCGGACGCCACCCGGGAACTGTCGGCGTCGAGTTCGGCGTAGGTGCGGCGGACCGGCTCGGCGCCGCCCCGGTAACCGCACACCGCTGTCCGGTCCGGGTATTTGGCGGCGGTATCGGAGAGCAGCGACCGGAGCGTGCGGCCCGGCCAGTAGCCGGCGGCGCGGAACTCCGCCGCCACCTCGGCGGTGATGACGGAAGTGTTCACCTTTACCCCTTCAGTAGGCCGGCCGCGTAGCGACGGCAGCCGGCGGCGTCGCAGGCGGCGCGCAGCGACACGGCGTCCCGCAGCAGCCGTTCCATGCCGTATTCGGCGAGGTAGCCGTAGCCGCCGTGCAGTTGCACCGCGCCGGCGGTCGCGGCGACGGCGGCCTCGCACGCCGCGTCGGCCAGCGCCGCCGCGTGTCCTGGCTTGACCTCGGCCGGCGACAGGCTCCTGACCTCGGTCAATCCGGCCGTTCGCGCGCCGAGGTAGAGGGCGTCGCGCACGGTGGCGAGGTCGGTGAGCGGGGCGCCGAACTGCCGGCGGGCGCCGCAGTAGCGCAGTGCCGCGTTGTTGGCGGCTTCGGACAAGCCGGACGCCACTGCCGCCGCGCCGAGTCGGAGGATCGTCCGCGCCGCGCTCACGTCCGCGCCCTCGATCGGATGACCGGCGGCGTGTGTGGACACCCGGCCGGTGCAGCCGCCGGCCAGTCCGGTGGCGCGTAGTGGCTCGAACGTCGTCGCCTCGGGTGGGAGAACCGTGGCGCGGTCGGGTTCCAGCACAATGACCCAGGGATGGACTGCGCCCGCGTCGACGCGGTCCACGGTTGGGGTGACCGCCACTCCGACCGCCCCGCTGTGGAGCTGATCGAGCAGGTCGCCCCAGCGCGGTGCCCCGTCGAGCACGGCCAGGGCCGCCTGCGCCTGCACCGATGCCCAGGCGAGAGCGGCCCAGGTGTGCGCCAGTCGCTGAACGACCGCCGCGGCGACGACCGCGTCTCCGTCCACGGTCCACAGGCCCAGCTCGCCGAGCTGGGCCCGCAACCGGGCGACGCTCTCCTGCTCGGTGCCGGGCCGCGGTGCGCCCTCGTCGGCGACCAGCTTGTCGACGACCTCGACGACGTCGGCCACCTCTGTCGAAACGCTCATGTCCAGGACTTCCCCGGGTCGGGAGCCCGGCGGTCGGCGAACGCGGCACCCGCCTCGTGCGCCTCGGCGGTGGTCAGGTAGAGGCTGAGCTGCTGGTCGTGCGCCATCCGGGCCTGGCCGGAGACGCCGTTGTGGCGGGCCGAGAACGCCGCCTTGAGTGCGCCGAGGGCCAGTGGGCTGCGGGTGGCGATCTCGGCCGCGACCTCCAGGGCCCGCTCGCGGAGCCGCTCGGCCGGCACGACCTCGTTCACCAACCCCATGGCCAGCGCCTGCTCGGCGCTGTACTTCCGGTTGAGATACCACATCTCCTTGGCCCGCTTGCGCCCGATCGTGTCCTCCAGGTACCAGCTGCCGTAGCCGGCGTCGAAGCTGCCGACGAGCGGCCCGACCTGACGGAACACTGCCTTCTCCGAGGCGATCGACAGGTCGCAGACGGTCTGCAGCACCTGCCCGCCGCCGACAGCGAAGCCGTTCACGGCCGCGATGATCGGCTTCGCGATGGTGTCGATCGCCTGGTAGACATCGATGATCGGCAGCACCTGCGACTGGTCCAGCGAGGTGACCGGCTCGTGCTCACCGCCGATGCAGAAGAACTTGTCGCCGGCGCCGGTCAGCACCGCCACCCGCAGCGACGGGTCGAGCCGGAAGGTCTGGAGCGCGGCGGACAGCTCGAGGCACGTCTGGTGCCGGAACTTGTTGCCCGACTCGGGCCGGTCGAGGGTGAGAACGAACGTCGTGCCGACCCGCTCGGTGCGGATGTCTTCGAAATCCTCGCTCACGAGTCACTTCCTTCCATGCCGGTGCGGAAACCGGAGCCGCACTTGTTGCCCAGGCGTCCGGCGACGACCATCTGCTGGAGCAGCGGAGGAGGCGTGAACCGCGGATCGCGCGTGGCCTCGTACGCGCTCTCGGTGGCGTGGCGGTGCACGTCGAGCCCGATCAGGTCCAGCAGCTCCAGCGGTCCGAGCTTGTGGCCCAGGCCGAGCGTGATGGCCACGTCGATGTCCTCGGCGGAGGCCAGCTCGTTGTCGAACTCCTGGATGACGTCGTTCAGGTACGGCATCAGCAGGTGGTTCACGAGGAAGCCCGGCCGGTCTTTCACCACGACCGGCGTCTTGCCCAGCGACTCGACGAAGGCGGTCAGCCGCTCGATCAGCGCCCCCGGAGTCTGTAGCGCCTGCACCACCTCGATCACCCGCATCAGCGGGGCGGGGTTGAAGAAGTGTAGCCCCCCGAACCTGGTCGGATCCGGAACGGCGGCGGCCAGATCGGACACCGACAGCGCGGACGTGTTCGTCACCAGGACGCTGTGTGCACCGACGACCGCGGCGACACTGGTGAACAGTTCCCGCTTGGCGTCGCGGTTCTCGACGACCGCCTCGATCACGAGGTCACTGCCGGCCAGGTCGGCGATGGACGTGGTGGTGCGAATCCGGGAAAGCGTCTCGTCGCGGGCGGCCTCGGTGACCTTTCCCCGGGCGACGCCGGTGTCGAGGAAGGCGCGGACCCGGTCGGTGCCGGCGGTGGCGCGTTCCTCGTCCGTTTCCAGCACCGTGACCTCGTAGCGCGACTGCGCCACGAGCTGGGCGATGCCGGCGCCCATGGTGCCCATGCCGAGCACTGCGACCTGGTTGATTTGTGGGTCCATCATCTACTCCTGGATCGGACTCAGCTGCCGAACAGCTGCTGAGAGTCGGCGTAGTCGTAGAAGCCGCGGCCGACTTTGCGGCCCAGGTCGCCGGCCGCGACCATGCGGTCGACCATGGGCGGCGGGTAGAACCGCGGGTCGCGCAACTGTTCGTAGAGCCGCATGGCGACCTGCTGGTGGATGTCCAGGCCGACGATGTCCAGCAACCGGAACGGCCCCATCGGGTGGCCGAGCGCGCCGGTCACGGCCGCGTCGATGGATTCCTTGGTGCCCAACCCCGCGTCCAGGGCGGCGATGACGCTGTTCTCCCAGGGGATCAGGAACCGGTTGACGATGAAGCCGGGCCTGTCCTTGGTGATCACCGACGTTTTCGCGACGGACTTCAGGAAGTCCAGCGTCGCGTCCCGGGCCCAGTCGGCGGTGTGTCGGCCGGGGACGACCTCGACCAGCTTCATCAACGGCGCCGGGTTGCAGTAGTGCGTTCCGACGACCCGCTCGGGCAGCTTCGACCCGGAGGCGATCCCGGTCACCGACAGTGTCGAGGTGTTGGTGTGGAGCAGGGTGCGGTCCGAGACCACGGCGTCCAGCCGGCCGAAGAGGTCCTTCTTCGCGCCGAGATCCTCGAAGATCGCTTCGATGACCACGGTGGCCGGGGCGAGGTCGCCGAGGTCGACCGACCCTTCGACCCGTTCCGTGGCGGCGGCGCCGTCGGCCTCGGACAGTTTGCCCAGCTCGACGCTACGGGCGAAGAAGTCGCGCACGGCCGCCAGTCCGTTCTCGACGCGGCCGGGGTCGACGTCGTGAACGATCGTCCGGTGGCCGGCGCGGGCGGCCACGGTGGCGATGCCGGAGCCCATCGTCCCGGCGCCGACGACAGCGACGACGTGGTCACTCATTCGTTGTCTCCCTTGTAAGTCACCGGACGTTGTCTCCTTTGTGAGTCACCGGACGATTTGCCCGCCGTCGATGACGATCACCTCGCCGGTCATGAAGTCCGACTCCCTGCCCGCCAGCAGCAACAGCCACGGCGCCAGCTCGTCGGGCTCGCCGAAACGACGGGCCGGGATGGCGCGCACCACGCGGTCCATCACCTGGGCATCGGCCCGCAGTTCGGCGTTGAGCGGCGTGGCGAAGTAACCGGGGGCCAGCGCGTTGACCTGGATGCCGTAACGGGCCCATTCGATGGCCATCGACCGGGTGAACGCCACGACGCCCGCCTTCGACGCGCTGTACGCCGCGTGATCGGTCACGCCTTGGAAGGCGAAGTTGGACGCGATGTTGACGACCTTGCCCGAGCGCTGCGGCACCAGGTGCCGGCCGGCCGCCCGGGTCGCCAGGTAGGTGCCGCGCAGGTTGGTGTCGATGATCCGGTCCCACTCGTCGGGGTCCTGGTCGAGCAGCGGCGTGCTGGCCACGATCCCGGAGTTGTTGACCAGGATGTCGAGCCGGCCGAAGTGCGCGACGGTGGTCTCGATCAGCGCGTCGACCGAATCCACGTCGGTCACGTCGGTGGGGCAGGCCAGCGCTTCGCGCCCGGCCTCCTTCTGCTCGGCGACGAACGCGTCCAGCTCCGTGCCGGTGCGGGCGGCAACCGTCACCTTGGCGCCACGCGCGCACAGGGCGGCGGCCATGGCCCGTCCGAGGCCGCGCCCCGCTCCGGTGACAATCGCGGTCTTGCCGGCCAGCGAGGTCATACGGGACTCTCCAATAGCTTGGCGGTGTCGCGGGCGACCAGCAGCCGCTGTACCTCGTTGCTGCCGTCGTAGATCTGGGTCACCTTGACGTCGCGCAGGCAGCGTTCGACGCCGAGCTCGACCAGGTCGCCGTAGGGGCCGAGCAACCGCACGGCTTCGGTCGTGACGAGCCAGCCGAGATCGGTGCAGCTCTGCTTCATCATCGCGACCTGGCCGGTGGAGGCCGTGCCGGTCGCGTCGATCTGCCGTGCTATCGAGAGCAACAGCAGCCGACCCTGCAAGATCTGGGCGCGCAGTCCGGCCAGCGCGAACCGGGCGTCGTCGGGCACCGCCGAGCCGTGGATCTGCCGGAGCGCGGCATGCGTTCGGCCGAATGCGGCGCGGGCCAGGCCGACGCCCTGGGCCGCCGCGCTGACCCGCGACTTCACCACCGAGCGCAGGAGGACCGCCCAGCCCTCGCGTTCGGCGCCGAGCAGGTGGTCGGCGGGCACCTCGACGTCGTCGAAGAACAACTCGGCTGTCGTCGAGCCGTGCATGCCCATCTTCGACAGCGGTGCCCCGCGCCGGAGTCCGGGGGTGTCGCCCGGGAGCACGAATGCGGTGATGCCTTTGTTCCCCAGCGTTCGGTCCACGGTGGCGAAGCAGATGATCACGCCTGAGCGGTCTCCGGTGGTGATGAAGGTCTTCGAGCCGTTGATGACGTAGCCGCCGTCCGGTCGGGCGACCGCGCGGGTGCGCAGCGCGGCGGCGTCGCTGCCGGCGTCCGGCTCGGTGATCGCCAGCGAGCCGTAGATCGCTCCGGACGCGAGCCGCGGTACGTAGCGCTCGGCGAGGTCCTTCGTGCCGGCGGTCAGGATGGAGTACGCGGCGTGCGTCTGCGTCATGTAGACGAGGCTGGTCGCGCCGCAGCCCGCGGCGATCTCCTCGACCGCGAGGGCGTAGGAGACGTGTGAGTCGTCGGTGCCGCCCAGGCGCTCGGGGATCAGCAGTCCGCCCCACCCCGCCGCGCACAGCGCCTGGACGCTCTGGTGGACGAAGTCGTGCTCGGCGTCGGCGCGGGGGGCGCGGGGGGCGACCTCGCGTCCGACCAGGTCGCGGATCTCGGCCCGGACCTGGCGCTCGCGCGCGCCGAGCAGGGCGTCGGCCGCGGGCTCGTCGAGCCGGTTCCAGAAGTCGACCCAGTCATCCAGGTTCATCGTCGGGCCTCGAACTTCGGCGTCTCCCGAGCGGTGAAGGCCCGGATGCCCTCGGCCCCCTCGGCGGAGCTGACGGCGTCGGCCGCGAGCCGGGTCTCCATGGACAGTCCTCCATCGAGGGTCTGGTCGGCGGCGAGGTCGATCAGCCGGAGCACCTTCGCGGCGGCACGCGGACCTCGGTCGGCGATCTCGGTGGCGAGCTGGATCGCGTACTCCAGCAGCTGATCTCCCGGCACCGGTGGCACGGGTGTGATGCCCCACTGGTGGGCCTGACCGGCCTTGACACGTCGACCGGTGAGCGCCACGAAGCGGGCCACTGCCGGGCCTGCGACGCGGGCGAGGCGCTGTGTCCCGCCGTAACCCGGGATCAGGCCGAGACCGGTTTCCGGCAGTCCGAGCGAAGCCCGTTCCGCCAGCACCGGGAATGAGCAGGCGAGGGCCAGTTCGAACCCGCCACCCAGCGCCAGGCCGTTGACCGCCGCGATCACCGGCACTTCGCTCTGCTCGACGGCCCGAAACGCCGCTTGGCCGGCGGCCAGCACCCGGGTCGCCGCGGCGTTGTCCAGGCCGGTGAGCTCGTTGAGGTCGGCGCCGGCGCTGAACGCCTTCTCCCCGGTGCCGGTGAGGACGATCGCACGGACCCCGCCGTCGTCCGCCAGGCCGGTGACCGCCTCGGCGAGCTTCGCGGCCAGGCCGCTGTGCAGCGCGTTGTGCACCTGCGGCCGGTTGATCCGAACGACGGCGACGCGCCCCCGCTCCACCACCAGCTCGTCAGAACTCATAGCCGGCCTCGCTCAGTACCTCACGGGTGTGCTCGCCGAGTTCGGGGAAGCGCTCGTTGCGTGGCTGCGGGATCGACGCGAGCCTAAACGGGCTCCTGATCGAGACCGCGGCGTCGTGCCCGGGTACCGGCAGCAGGCTGCCCCGCGCCACCACCTGCGGGTCGGCCACCACCTCCGAGAGGCGCTGCACCAGCGAGCACGGGATCTTCGCCGCACCCAGCAGGTCGAGCCACTCCCGCGCCGGACGCGTGCCGAGCACCACCGAGACCGCTTTGACCAGGCGTTCGCGCTGTGCTCGCCGGCCGGCGTTGTCGGCCAGGGCCGGGTCTTCGGCCAGCTCGGGCAGCCCGACCACGGCGCAGAATCGGCGCCACAGCGCGTCGTTCCCGATCGCGATCACCAACTCGCGGTCGGCGGTGCCGAACGCCTGGTACATCGCGAGCACGGAGTCGGTTCCCCCGCTCGGCGCAGGTTCCGGCTCGCCGGCCCGGTAGGCGGCGAGCCGCGGGCCCATGAGCGCCAGGTCGGAATCCAGCAGCGAGACGTCGATCAGGTCGCCCTCGGCGGTTTCCCGCTGCCGGACGGCGGCGGCCGAGATGGCCAGCGCGGCGCACATCCCGGTGACGATGTCCGACAGCGCCGTCGACACCCGTTGCGGTGTGCCGCCCTTGGCGCCGGTGACCGACATCAGACCCGAGCGGGCCTGCGCCACCAGGTCGTAGCCGGGACTCGCGGCGTCCGGGCCGTCGAGGCCGAAGCCGGAGAGCGAGCAATAGATCAGCCGGGGGTACCGCCGCCGCAGCGTGTCGCCGTCGATGCCGAGCTTGCCGAGCTTCGCCGGGTTGACGTTCTGGATGAAGACGTCGGCACCCTCGAGGAGCAGGTCGAGGGCCGCGCGTCCGTCGGGCCGGGCGATGTCCAGTGAGACCGACCGCTTGTTGCGGTTGGCCGACGCGAACCACGCCGAGGTCCCGCCGAGGAACGGCGGACCCCAGGCGCGTGCGTCGTCGCCGCTCGGGCGTTCGATCTTGACGACGTCCGCGCCCAGATCGGCCAGGTACATCGCGGCGGTCGGTCCGGCGTAGGACGTCGTCATGTCCAAGACCCGCAACCCCGCCAGGGGGCCGGTAGCAGAACGCTGGATCACGTAGGCCTCCGCTCTTATGAACTCACGGCCGGAGTCTGCTGACCGCGGATGACGCTGACGGGGAAGTTGTTCTGGCCAGCGGCACAGCGGATCTCGCGTCGGACGGTTTCGTGGGGTGGAACGCGAGCGTCGACTCGGGCCCGAGCGCGAGTGAGAGTGGCCGCGGTGTTGCGGGTGCTCGATGACGCGAAAAGAGGGTGGCGAGTTGTTTGACTCCGTCGTGGTGGGTGGCGGCCTGGGCGGTATGGTCGCCGCCCGCAGGCTGCAAGAACTTGGCATGGACGCGCTGGTGATCGAGAAGGGCGCCGTCGAGGGCGGGTTGAACAACGCTCGCATCTCCGGTGGGTTGATCCACCTGGCGTGGGCGGCCATGGACGATGCTCCGGCCGCCCTGCGGGCCAAGCTCGATTCGGAGACCGACGGCGAGATCGACCCCGCCCTCGCGGACGTCCTCGCGGCTCAGGCCGGCCCTTCGATGACCTGGCTGGCCGGGCAGGGCGTCGAGACTCGGGTGAAGGGCGATGCCGTCTACATGAAGCACGCGCTCTACCCGCACCGGCCGGGAACCGGCCGCCGGATCCGCCCGGAGTTCGGGCCGGACAAGATGATCACCACGCTCTACCGGAATTTCCGCGCGGCGGGCGGCACCATCTCCCTCGACTCCGCGGCCACCGGTCTCGTCCGCAACGGAGACTCGTGGACGGTGTCGTACCGGTCCGGGGACGGCCGCGAGCAGAGCGTCGAGGCCCGCACGGTGATCGTGGCCGACGGCGGCTTCCAGGCCAACGCGGAGATGCTCAGCCGCTACGTGGGCCCCAACGCGGGCCTCTGCGCGCTCCGGGCGATGGGTTCCGCGACCGGCGACGGGCTGCGGATGCTGATGGCTGCCGGCGCCGGCGCCGCCGGGCTCGGCCGGGTCTACGGCCACATGGTCTCGTACGACGCCATCACCAACGACGAGCTATGGCCCTATCCGGCCCTCGACAAGCTGTGCATGCAGTCCGCGCTGATCGAGCGGAGCGGGCGTCTGGTCAACCACTCCGCGACGACGGGCGTCGAGCTGGTGACGCTGCTCGCGCGGTCCGAAGACCCGCGCGGCTACACCGCGGTCTTCGACGACGAACTCTGGCAGACCGCGGGCAAGGACAACCCGTACAACACCGCGGTGCCCAACCCTGACCTCGTCGAGCGCGGGGGCCACCACCGCGCGGCCGACACGCTCGAAGGACTGGCCGACGAACTCGGCCTGTCCGCAGCTGCCCTGGTCGCCGCGGTCGAGGCGCACAACGCCGACCCGCAGCACCAGCGGATCACCCGGGCACCCTTCCACGCGGCCCGGGTCGTACCCGGCATCACCTTCACGATGGGCGGCGTGCGGATCGACGCCGACGCCAAGGTCCTGACGCCGGACGGCCTGCCCCTTCCCGGTCTGTACGCGACCGGCAGCACGGTCGGCGGCGTCCACGGTGGCCCGCACGGCGGCTACCTGGGCGGATTGGCGGTGGCCATCGAGTTCGGTCTCATCGCCGCCGAGGCGATCGCCTCGGCTTCTGACATCGGCCGGCTCCCGGCCGGCTCGACCAGTGGGAGGTCCTGACATGTACGGATGGCGCGGCAAGATCGGGCTGCTCGTCCCCTCGCTCAACACCACCATGGAGCACGACTTCCACCGCTTGGCGCCCGACGGCGTCAGCGTGCACGTGACCCGTGTGCCGACCGAGGCCGAGGGGACGATCGAGGCCCTGGAGGAGATGGGACGCAGCGCACGGCAGAGCGCCGAGCTGCTCGCGCCCGCGCGTCCGCAGGTCGCGGTCTTCGGCTGCACCTCGGCGAGCTTCGTCAATGGCGCGGAGTGGACGGCGGAGCTCGAAGCAGGCGTCGCCGAGACGATCGGCTGCCCGGTCATCTCCACGGCCAGTGCGATGACTTCGGCGCTGGAGTCCGTCGGCGCCACGAAGGTCGCGGTGCTGACGCCGTACGTCCAGGCCACCAACGAACGGCTGCGGACGTACCTCACGGCCGGGGGCCTGGACGTCGTCGACCTCAAGGGCCTGGAGATTCTCGACATGTACTCGCATGCCGACATCTCCAGCGAGGACCTGGAGAAGGCCGCGCTCCAGCTCGACACCAAGGACGCCGACGCCGTCTTCATCGCCTGCACGCAGCTCAAGGCCGTGGACATCCTGGACTCGCTGGAGCGCCGGCTGAAGCTACCGGCGATCAGCGCCGTACAGAGCAGCCTGTGGGCGGCGCTGCGGGTACTCGGTGAGTTCCCGGTGGCCGGCTACGGCTCCCTGCTCGCCGGCAGCGCGAAGGCCGCATAAATGAGCTGCCTGTATGTGGTGCGCTGCAACTTCTCCGATCCCGCGCAGTGCGACGCCTGGCAGCGGTGGTATAGCGGGGAGAAGCAGGACTGGCTGCTCTCTCGGCCCGGCTTCCTGGCCGGCCAGCGGTTCGCGGCCGTCCGGTCCACCGACGGCGTCGAGTTCCTGGCGCTCTACGCGCTTGAATCGCCCGATGCGCTGAAGACGCCGGAATACAACTCCGGCTGGGGCTGGGGCGCTTGGCGTCCGTACATCATCGACTGGTCCCGGAACCTGTTCGACGGCGTCGAGCCGGAGACCTTCCTCACCAAGGAGGACGAGCTGCTCCGGGCGGTGTTCGTCACTTCGTCCGAAGCAGTCGACACAAACCCGGATCTGCAGTGGACCCGCGTCCAGCCCGGTCTGGACGGGTCGCTCGTCGCTCTCGGGCTGGGCCGCACCACCGGGGAACCCACGGCCACCGAAGGCACCGAGGAGGGACTGTTCCGCCCGGCCTCGCGGGCGCGATACAGCTCGTGACGTCCGGTGCTCCCCGTCGGCGACTCCAGGCCGGCGTCGTCGGGTTCGACGAGGTCGAGCGGGTCACCCTGCTCAACCTCGTCGTCGGCGCCGGTACGCCCGCCCGGCGCGGCTCGACCCGGTCGAGGACTCGGTAGGCACCAGGCCACCCGACAGGCTCTGAGTCCATCGCCTCGTCCACGGGGATGTTGTCCCCGTGGACGCCCTCACCCGGCCACCGCCCCGGAGTCGATGGTTGGGTTCCGGCCCGCGAAACGGCCGGCGGCCGCGGGAGTATCGCCATGCGGAACACCGCGCTGTCCGCGCGGAGGCCGGGCCGTCAGGGTGTAGACCATGACAAGCGAGCCCGTCCGAGCCGCAGCCGATCGGCTGATCGCCGCCGCCACCACCGCCGAGCCCTGCCCTCCCGTACGCGACCTGATCGGGTCCGGTGACCTCGCCGCGGCCTACGCCGTCCAGCGCGAGGTGAGCGCCGACCGCCTGGCCAAGGGCGCCCGGGTGATCGGCCGGAAGATCGGGCTCACCTCCCCGGCGGTCCAGGCGCAGCTCGGGGTCGACCAGCCCGACTTCGGCAGCCTCTTCGACGACACCGCCTACCACGACGGCGCCACCATCCCGTACGCCCGGCTGCTCCAGCCGCGGATCGAGGCCGAGGTGGCCTTCGTGCTGGGGGAAGACCTCGCCGAGGGTGACCTTTCCTACGCGCAGGTGCGTGACGCGGTCGAGCACGCGGTCGCGGCGATGGAGGTGGCCGACAGCCGCATCGCCCGGTGGGACATCACCTTCGGTGACACCGTCGCGGACAACGCGTCCGCAGGCGTTTTCGTACTGGGCGCCGAGCGGCGGGCGCTCGCCGAGGTCAGCCCACGCGACGTCACGCTGTCGATGACCGTCACCGGTCAGGAGGACTCGACCGGAACGGGCGCCGCGTGCCTGGGCGACCCGCTGCTCGCGCTGCAGTGGCTGGCGACAACAGCGCGTGAGCTGGGCGACCCGCTGCGTGCGGGTCAGATCGTGCTCTCCGGCGCGCTGGGCCCGATGCGCCCGGTCCTGCCGGGCGCCACGGCCACGGCCACCATTACCGGACTCGGCACCGTGACCGTGTCCTTCAGCGAGGAGTGACCCCAGAGCATGAGCAGAACGAATGTTGCCATCATCGGGTCGGGCAATATCGGCACCGACCTGATGATCAAAGTGCTCCGCACCGCCGAGCACCTCGAGATGAGCGCCATGGCCGGCATCGACCCGGCGTCCGGCGGTCTGGCCCGCGCGGAGCGGCTGAAGGTTCCGACCACCCATGACGGCGTCGACGGCCTGATCAAGCTCCCGCAGTTCGACGAGATCGGGATCGTCTTCGACGCCACCAGCGCCAAGGCTCACGAATACAACGCGAGCCGGCTCGCGCCCTTCGGCAAGCGCGTCATCGACCTCACCCCGGCGGCGATCGGCCCGTACGTCATCCCGGCGGTCAACCTCGACCGGCACCTCGACGCCCCGAACCTGAACATGGTCACCTGTGGCGGCCAGGCGACCATCCCGGTCGTGGCGGCGATCTCCCGCGTCATCCCGGTGCCGTACGCCGAGATCGTCGCCTCGATCGCGTCGAAGAGCGCCGGCCCCGGTACGCGGGCGAACATCGACGAGTTCACTGAGACCACGACGGCCGCGATCACCGAGGTCGGCGGCGCCGCGCGGGGCAAGGCCATCATCATCCTCAACCCGGCCGAGCCGCCACTGATCATGCGCGACACGGTTTTCGCCCTGGTCAGCGCCCCGGACCCGGCTCGGCACGAGGTCGCGGACGCGATCCGGCAGAGCATCGACACGATGGTCGCCGAGGTCGCGGCCTACGTCCCCGGCTACCGCCTCAAGCAGCAGGTGCAGATCACCGAGATCCCCCGTGACCAGCCGGTCGAGACCCTGACCGGCGCCGATGCGCCGCGCCCGACCCACCAGGTGTCCGTGTTCCTCGAGGTCGAGGGTGCCGCGCACTACCTGCCCGCGTACGCAGGCAACCTCGACATCATGACCTCGGCAGCCCTGCAGGTCGCCGAGCGGATCGCGGCCCGGAAGGCGGAAGCATGACCCGAATCTTCGTCCAGGACGTCACCCTTCGCGACGGTATGCACGCGATCCGCCACCGGATCAGCACCGACGATGTCAAGCGCATCGTGCGCGCGCTCGACGAGGCCGGCGTCGATGCCATCGAGGTCGCCCACGGCGACGGGTTGGCGGGCGGGTCGGTCAACTACGGCCCTGGATCGCATACCGACTGGAAGTGGATCGAGGCTGCCGCGAGCGTGCTGCGGAACGCCCGCCTCACCACGCTCCTGCTCCCCGGGGTCGGCACCATCCACGACCTGCGGCGCGCGTTCGACCTCGGCGTCCGCTCCGTCCGCGTGGCCACGCACTGCACCGAGGCGGACATCTCCGCCCAGCACATCGCGGCGGCTCGCGAACTCGGCATGGACGTCTCCGGCTTCCTCATGCTCTCCCACATGGCCGAGCCCGCCGAGCTCGCCGCGCAGGCCAAGCTGATGGAGTCGTACGGTGCGCACTGTGTCTACGTCACCGATTCGGGCGGCCGGCTCACGATGACCACCGTCGCCGAGCGGGTGCGCGCCTACCGGGACGTCCTCGACCCGTCGACCGAGATCGGCATCCACGCGCACGAGAACCTGTCGCTCAGCGTCGCCAACTCGATCGTTGCCGTCGAGAACGACGTGTACCGCGTCGATGCCTCGCTCGCCGGCCAGGGCGCCGGCGCCGGCAACTGCCCGATCGAGGCGTTCGTCGCCGTCGCCAACCTGTCCGGCTTCACACACGGCTGCGACCTCTTCAAGCTCCAGGACGCCGCCGACGACATTGTCCGGCCGCTGCAGGACCGGCCGGTGCGCGTCGACCGGGAGACCCTCACCCTGGGGTACGCCGGGGTCTACTCGTCCTTCCTGCGGCACGCGGAGAGCGCCGCCGCCCGGTACGGCCTCGAAGTCCGCGACGTCCTCATGGAGTGCGGCCGGCGCCGCCTCGTCGGCGGCCAGGAGGACATGATCGTCGACGTCGCCCTCACGATGGTCGCCGGGCGGGACGCCCAGCGTGCCTGAGAGCCTGTCGGGCGACCTCCGGTCCCGCGCCCGACAGGCTCGGAGCGAACGCCTCATGTTTCGGTCGTGCGAACCGTTGACACGCGCGAGCGGCCACTCGTAGTCTCTAATTAAATTTCTGTTTAATTAGGGAGACACGATGCCCGCTGTGCCGATCGAGCGCCCTTCGACGCCAGAAGCACCAGGTCGTTGAGATGACCGCGGTCCTCGAGCCTCGAGCGAACACCAGGGCCAGCGCGACGAATCGCGCCGATCCCGGCGGATCGCTGACCTCGGTCGGCAAGGCGCTCGCCCTGCTGGACGCCTTCCGCTCGTCCGCGAAGGTGCTCGGCGTCACTGAGCTGGCGAATCGCGCCGGAATCTCGAAATCCACGGCGCATCGCCTGCTCGGCTCGATGGTCGAGTACGGCTACCTCCAACGCGTCGAGAACCGGTACTGCCTCTCCCCGCAGATCTTCGAACTCGGGAATCAGGTTCCGATGTGCAGCCCGAGCGGGCTCCGGGAGCGGGCCGCCCCAGTGATGACCGAGCTGTTCGCCGCGACCGAGGGGACCATTCATCTCGGCATGCCGGTCGACAACGAGGTGCTCTACATCGCGAAGATCGCGGGCCGCCATGCGATTCCCTGGTCGACCCGGGTGGGCGCGCGGAGCCCGGCTCACTGCACGGCCCTCGGCAAAGCGTTACTCGCGTTCGGCGGGCCCCAGGCGCAGGCCACGGCCACTCAATTCAATCTGCACCGTTTCACGGCGTACACACTGTATCAGCCGGGCCGTCTGCTCCAGTCACTGGAGCAGGCGCGGAGCGACGGCATCGCCGTCGATCACGAGGAGTTCCGGCTCGGCCTCACCTGTATCGCCGCCCCGATCATCGATCACCACACGGGCCGCGCCATAGCCGCCATCTCGATAAGCTCCGTGACCACAGCCCCTGACGCGCACCGCTTCGCGCGCCCGCTGCAGCGCGCGGCGGAGAAGATCTCCGACCTCGTCCGCACTGTGCCGGCATCGGACGGCGGATCGCACGCGGCGGCCTGACCGGAACACCGTCCCATACCGCGCTCGCCCCGGGGGAGCAGTAAACCGGCATGCCCACGAGCACAGATTCCCAGGTGTCCAAGAAGCCCACCCGCAAGCGCAACTCGGCGAAGACCCGGCAGGCCATTGTTCATGCCGCCGGTCGACGGTTCGCGACGGCCGACTACTCGCGCGTCACACTTCAGGACATCGCCGAGGACGTCGGGATCACGCCCGCTCTCATCGTGCACTACTTCGGATCAAAGCGTCGGCTTCTCGAGGAGGTCTCGACCGATTACGCGGGGTACGCCCCGGTGCTGCCGGACAGCACCGAGGGCGACGACTCGCTGGCCGATCGGTTCGCGGAATCCCTCGTCCGCTACTGGCAGGACGAGGATGCGCGGTGGACCGTCATGGCTCTGGTCCGTTCGCTGGATGTCGAGGGCGTGGCGGACATGTTCCAGCGGGAGATCCGGCGGCGCACGCTGACGCCGTGGAACGCCCGCATAACGGGCGACGACGCGGACATACGGCAGCGGCTGCTGGTCGGTCTCACGATGGGATTCGGCCTGTTCGGCATCGGCATTCTCGTCGACCCGGAGCCACGGAAACTGACCGGTGACGAGGCCGCAAGAATGACCCGCTACCTGAGTGCCATGATCTCCATCTGCCTGGACGAATAGCGCACCGGGTCTCCGACCAGCGGCGTTGAACACGTCGGTGCGCTCAAGAGCGCACCCTGGTCAGGCCACGGAGGTCGATGTCGTCGTCGCCCAGCTGCTGCGGGTCGACCGCGGCGCCGCTCCGGATCAGGCTCATGGCGGCCCGCAGGTCACGAGGCCGGTTCACGGCGAGCGCGCCGACCAGTGCGCCGTCCCGCAGGTAGAACGCGCAGAACCGCTCGTCGTCCGGGTCGCCGCGCAGGACCATCCGGTCGGCCCGGCCGGGGACGCCGGCCACTTGGAGGTTCAGGTCGTACAGGTCCGACCAGAACCACGGCACCTCGGCGAACTCGGTGCGGTCGCCGAGCATCGAGCCGGCGGCGGCGACGCCCTGGTTCTGCGCGTTCTGCCAGTGCTCGACGCGCGCCGGCGCACCGAAATACGGATTGGGCGCGCGGGCCACGTCCCCGGCGGCGTACACGCCGGGCAAGGATGTCCGGCAGAAGGCGTCGACGACGATGCCGTCGGCGGTGTCGATGCCGGCGTCCGTGGCCAGGTCGTCCATCGGTTCGACGCCGACCCCGACCACGACGCAGGCGGCATCGATACGGGAGCCGTCGGTGGCGATCACGGCACGGACCCGGCCGTCGCCCTCGATCCGCCGCACGCCGACACCGGTACGCATGTCCACGCCCCGCCTGCGGTGGTAGCCGGCGTACGCGACACCCAGCCGGTTGCCCAGCACTGCGCGCAGCGGAACCGGCTGCGGCTCCAGCACGGTCACCGGACAACCCGCCTCCCGGGCGGACGCGGCGGCCTCGGAACCGATGAAGCCGGCACCGACCACCACGACCGGGGCACCCGGCTCGAGGTGGGCGCGGATCGCGACCGCGTCGGCCAGCGTGCGCAGGCTGTGTACGCCTGCCAGTTCGGCGCCGGGCACGTCGAGTCGGCGGGCGCGTACCCCGGTGGCCAGCAGGAGCTTGTCGGCGACCAGGCGTCCGCCGTCGGAGAGCAGAACCGCCCGCTCGTGCGGGAGGATCCGCACAGCGCGCGTGGAGGTGACCAGTTCGATGCCGTCGTCGCGCCAGCGTACCGCCGGGCGGAGCAGCGTCTGGTCCGCGGTCTTCCGCCCGGCCAGTACCTCCTTGCTCAGCTGCGGCCGCTCGTAGGGGCCGTCGGGCTCCTCACCGACGAGGACCACTCGGCCATCGAACCCGCGGGCCCGCAGCGACTCCGCGGCCCGGCCGCCGGCCAGCCCGGCACCGAGGATCACGAAGGTCTGCGAGCTAGTCACTGGCAACCTTTCCCTCACGTCCGGCCCATTTCGCATCACTCCCAAGGGACGGCCACCGTCCGCTCCGCCGATGGTGTGTCCCCCAGCATCACGTCGCTCGTGCGTGCGGCGACGTCCGGCGTGCCGCCCTCCGGAACATGTCTTGGCACCTTGCGGCGCCCGCCCGACTACGCGGAGCGACTGGTCCGGAGCACGCCGTACCAGGTGGTCTGTGACCCTTGACACTAGTTCGAGCGCAACCTAAGTTTACCATGTTTCCGCGTGATGGAAAAAGTTTGCGATCAAATGGGGCATCTCGAAGGGAGTTTGCGTGAGCAGCAGACGCGGTCGGAACACCATGGGCATCACCCGTCGACAACGTCGCGCGGGGGCGGTGCTGCTGGCCGCGATGACGTTGTTGGCGACCGCCTGCGGGACGTCACAAGACACCGGCGACAGCTCGCAGCAGACAGCATCCGCCGCGTCCAGCGACCAGAGCGGCGGGGTCACCGACTACCTAGAGTACACACAGGGCAAGTCGGGCAGTGCCGATAAGAGCCTTAAACCGGTGCGCATCGGCTGGGTGAACCAGCAGGGCGGCCAACTCGCGTTCCCGAACGCCACCAAGGGCGCGCAGGCAGCGGTCAAGTACATCAACAACAAGCTCGGTGGCATCAACGGCCACCCGCTGGAATTGGCGACCTGCTACGTCTCCTCCACCGAGTCGGAGGGCACGTCCTGCGGCCAGCAACTGGTGAACGACTCCTCGGTCAAGACGATCCTCTACGGCTCGCTCCTTACGGGAAGCCAGTCCCTGCTGTCGGTCAACAACGGCGAGAAGCCGATCCTCATGGCGAACTCGATCAGCTCGACCGACGCTGCCGCGAAGAACGTCTTCATCTACAACGGAAATCCTCAATCGATCTTCGGCGGCATCGCCGCCTACCTGAAGCAGATCAACGCCAAGACGGTGTCGGTGCTGTATCCCCAGGACTCCAGGACCATCGCCGGGGTGCAGTCACTCCAGAAGATCTTGAAGTCTCTCGGAATAAAGGACGACGCAGTCGGATTCGATCCCTCTGCCACCGACATCACGGCTCCCGCGGTCGCCTCGAACGCCCAGTCGAACGACGCGGTGGTCGTGCTGGCCAGCTCGCCGCCGCTGTGCATCGCCACCGCGAAAGCGCTGGACAGCCTGGCGGTCACCTCGCCAGTGATCGGGGCGGGATCCTTCTGCTTCTCGGAGGACGTCGCGAAGGGCCTCGGCGGTGAGGCACCGAAGTGGATCCAGGACTCCGTGCAGTCCAACGTCGCCGACGACACGCTGGCCGACGTCCAGGCCTACCGCAAGGCGGCCACCGAGGCGGGGCTTAGCGATGACGATCTGACCGATTCCGACGCCTCCCTGGCCTGGGCCCTGGTCATGACCAGTGCCCGGCTTCTCAACACCGGAGGCGGCGAGTCGGCCACCGCTGCATCAATCGCCAAGGAAGCCGAGGCGTTCACCGGACCGATGCTGCTGGGCAGCACCGAGGTGAAATGCGGCGCCTACGACAGTGCTCCCGGGTTGTGCGGAGCGCAGAGCCGGGAGTTCAAGCACGACGGCAACGGCAAGTTCTCCGCGGTGAGCGACTGGCTTGACCCCGAAGGGTTGTAGACCCAGCCCAGGCGCGGAGCGCCGGGCAACCACCGACCACCGCCTGGGAGTGTCCTGAAGATCTTGAAATCGCGTCCGGCCTGCACCAGTTCGCGCAGATCGACATTTACTGGCAATCCGGGATGTGTCGGGCAGTCGGAGCACGATCTCCAGTGGCCTCCCAGGTGGCCGGCGGCCCCCCATAAAATGCGAGGAGTCAGCGAGTCCGGACATGGCCACAATCGTTCTCTTCGCCGCTCTCGGTCTGGGATCCGGAGCCCTGATCGCGAGCATTGCTCTCGGGGTTGTCCTCCACTACCGAGGTAGCGGGGTCATCAACCTTTCCACCGGCGCCACGGCCATGCTGGCCGGGTACCTCTGGTGGGCCATGCGCACCGGATTCTTCGGCGTCGCACTCCCGACGTTACCGGCGCTGGCCGTCACCCTCGTCCTGGTCGTTCTCATCGGTCTGTTGCTCGAGGTAGCAGCGTTCCGGCCCCTGCAGAAGGCCTCCCCGCTCGCCAAGCTGGTGGCCTCGCTGGGGCTGTTCCTGCTGCTCCAGTCGGGCATACTGCTGATCTTCGGCACCTCGCCGCTCAGCGCGCCGGCCGTGCTGCCCAGCGGCTCGGTGACCTTCCTGGGCATTTCACTCTCGGTTGCGCCATTCCTGCTCGCCGCCGTGGTGATCGTTCTGGTCGTCCTGCTGTCGCTGGTCTACCGCCTTTCCCGGTTCGGCCTGGCGACCCGAGCAGCGTCGGAGAGCGAGCCGTACGCTCTGCTGGCGGGCCTGTCCCCCCAGCGCCTGGCGCTGGCCAACGGCGCCCTGGCCAGCCTGACGGCCGGACTGGTGGGCATCCTCGCGGCCTCCGTCGTGGGCGTGAACTCCTCTTCCCTGCCGTTGCTGATCATCCCGGCGCTGGCAGCGGCGCTGTTCGCCCGCTTCACCTCCTTCGTCATCGCCGGCGCGGCGGGCCTGCTGATCGGCATGGCCGAGTCGGTGCTGTACTACTTCTCTACGCAGTGGTGGTTCCCGCATCTCAACGGGTCCCCCCTGCCCGGGGTCCAGCAGGTTCTGGTGTTTCTGCTCATCGTCGCCGCACTGTGGTGGCGCGGCTCGAGCCTGCCCCGCCGAGGCGAGTTCGTCGAGCGTTCGTTACCACCGGTGCCACGGCCGGACAACCTCCTGCGCCGTGCGATCGTTCCCACCGTCGTGTGCGCGGTGGCGCTGGTCGTACTCCCCTACGACTTCCGCCAGGCGACCATCACCGGCCTGGTCTCCACCGTGCTGTGTCTGTCGTTCATCGTGGTGACCGGGTACGTCGGCCAACTCTCGGTGGTGCAGCTCGCGCTCGCCGGTGTGGCCGGGTTCACGGTGGCCCACCTCGGGAACTCCGCGGGTATCGGTTTTCCGGTCGCCGCAGTGCTCGGCGTCGTCGCGGCGACGGGGCTCGGACTAGCGATCGCCGTCTCGGCGCTGCGGGTGCGCGGCATCACGCTGGTGGTCCTCACTCTGGCCGGCGCAGACGCCATTCAGAAGTTCGTCTTCGCCAATCCGGAGTGGGGCGGCGGCGAGGGGGCGACGAAGGTGCAGCAGCCAAGCCTGTTCGGCATCGACGTCGGGACCGACGCCGGTTTCCGCGGGCTGGACGGGCTGCTGCCCAGTCCCGTCTTCGGGTTCTTCGCGCTCGCCGTCGTGGTCGCGCTGTACATGCTGGTGGCCAACCTGCGCCGCGGGGATCTCGGGCGGCGCATGCTGGCCGTCCGGTCGAACGAGCGGGCCGCCGCCGCGTCGGGGGTCAACGTCCGCGCCGTCAAGATGACGGCCTTCGGACTGGGTTCAGCGATCGCGGGCGTCGCCGGCGTCATGTTCGCCTACTCCTACGGGACGGTGTCGGCGGGCTCCTACGAGATCATGGCATGCCTGGCGCTGATCGCCGCCCTGTACGTCCTGGGCATCACGATGGTCCAAGGAGCGGTGCTCGCCGGTTTCGGCGCCACCGGCGCCGTGCTGCCGCTGATCCTGCAGAAATGGGTGTTTCCCGAGAACCAGATCGCACTGTGGGTGCAGTTGTTCTCGGCGCTGGGACTGATCCTGCAGCTCAACATCTTCCCGGAAGGTGTGATGGCGCATATGTGGCGCAAGCGTCAGAGGAAGGCAGGGGTGACGACGCTGGAGCCGGCGACCCCGCGCAACGAAGCCATTCGGCCGGAGAGCCCCGCACTCCTGAACGCCTCGTCCCCGAGTGCCAGTGACGGCGTGGCCGAGGCGGCCGGAGAGGTTTACCGGCCATGACCACGACGGTCCTGAAAGCTACGGATATCGGCGTTCGCTTCGGCGGGATAAAGGCGGTCGCGGGCGTCGATCTCGAGGTCGGCGCCGGACAGTTGGTCGGCCTGATCGGGCCCAACGGTGCCGGGAAAACCACCCTGGTGGACGCCATCACGGGTTTCCTACCCTGTACCGGGCGGGTCGACTTGGCCGGCCGGGACGTGACCCACCTCGAGCCGCACGCCCGTGCGCGGCTCGGCCTGGCCCGGACCTGGCAGTCCGTGGAGTTGTTCGACGATCTGAGCGTCCGGGAGAACCTGGCGGTCGCCGCCGGTCGGCCGTCGATCGGCAGGACGCTCCGGGAACTGCTCCGCAACGGGGACCACACGGCGCCGACGGTGGACGACACCCTCGCCCTGGTCGGCGTGTCGGACCTCGGCGACGCCATGCCGAGAGAACTGTCCGCCGGTCAGCGCACCCTGGTCGGGGTCGCCCGCGCGCTCGCGGGTAGCCCCAAGATCGTCTGCCTCGACGAGCCCGCGGCAGGGCTCGATACCACCGAGAGCCAGCTCCTGGGCCGGCAGTTGCGACGGATCGTGGACGCGGGCATGCCCATGCTTCTCATCGACCACGACATGGGGTTCGTCTTCGGAAGCTGCGACCGGGTCGTCGTCCTGGACGCCGGTTCCGTGCTGTCGAGCGGCCCGCCGGAGGTCGTTCGGACCGATCCGCGCGTGATCAGCGCCTACCTCGGAGGAGCCGACACCGGCTCCGCGACCGATCCCCAGCGGAGTACATGATGACCACACCCGTCCTCCACGTCGAAGGTCTGCACGCGGGATACGACAGCGCCACCGTCGTGCGTGACCTCACGCTGGCCGTGAACTCCGGCGAGGTGGTAGCGCTTCTCGGTCCCAACGGGGCCGGCAAGACCACCACGCTGCAGACCATCTCGGGGCTCGTACGCGCAACCGCCGGCCGAGTCTCGGTCAACGGCCTGGACATCAGCGCGCACAAGCCGAGCGATCGCGCGATGGGAGGGATCGCGCACGTGCCGGAGGGACGCGGAATCTTCGCCGGGCTCACCGTTGCCGAGCACTTCCGCCTCGGCCACCCCCGCGAGCGTCTCGACGCGGACGTCGCTTACCAGTACTTTCCCAAGCTCGCCGAGTTGTCCGGCCGCCGCGCCGGCGTGCTCTCCGGCGGTGAACAGCAGATGCTGGCGGTCGGCAGGGCGCTGGCCCGCAAGCCGCAGTTGATGCTGCTCGACGAGCTCAGCCTGGGCCTCGCCCCGGTGGTGGTCGAGCAACTGCTCCCCATCATCCGGAAGTACGCGGACGAGACCGGATGCGGCGTGCTCCTGGTCGAGCAGCACGTCAACTTGGCACTGGGGATCGCTGACCGGGCGTATCTGCTGGCCCACGGGACGATCCAGCTCGACCGGCCCGCGGCCGAGCTACGCGAGGACCGGACCCTGATCGCCGCCAGTTACCTCGGGAAACCCGCCCAGCCCGAAGCCGGGGCGGGCACGCCCCCAGGCGACGACTGAGGCACCCCGGACCGCGCTTGTCCCGGCCGGTGTGCCTACGGCTCCCCGCAACTCTTGACAGCAGTCCGTGTCCCATTAGAGTGGTAAAATATTCCACTGGATGGAAAACTGTACCGCTACGCACGACGAGGTGTCTTGTGGTCGACAAGATGGTCCGAAGCCGCCACTCCGAGGTGCGGCCCTTGAGCGAGTGGGGCTCGATCGCCACCGAGTTGCTCGGCACGCAGACCCGGCTGGTTCAGGGCCCACAGTGGACCCACCGGGTCATTGAGTGTGGGGACGGCGCGCCGCTCTTCCTGCTGCACGGCATCGGCGGCCACGCCGAGGCCTGGGCGCGGAACGTCCGCAATCTGGCCGAACTCGGCTTCCACGTGTACGCCGTGGACGCCCTTTACCACGGCTACAGCTCGACGGCTCCGCGGGTCCCCGCCCCCGAGCGCGCCGCCCTGCAGGCCGACGCGGTGGCCGACCTCGTCCAGGCCCTCGGGCACGACCGCGTCCATATCGAGGGCGAATCCATGGGCGCCGACATCGCCTACGAGTTCGGCGTCCGGCACCCCGGCCTGACCGGGAAGCTGGTGCTCAACACCGGCTTCCCCCCGGTCACCACCCACCGGACCGAGTTCGCGCCCGCCCCCGGTGGGGGCAAGCACCTGCTCGACCTGGCGCACGAGGCGATCGCGACCGGCTCCCGCGACGCCATGCGCCGCCGGATGGAGTGGCTGGTCGCCAAGCCGGACCGGATGACCGACGAGATGGTCGACCTGCGCTGCCGGCTCTACGCCGAGCCACAGATCAACGCGGCGATGCGCTACGTCTTCGGGATGGACGCGCCGTTCGCCCTCCCGCCCCGCCGGAGCGAGGAGGAAATCGCCCGGATGACCCGGCCGACCCTCGTCCTGTGGACCGAGAACAATCCCGGCTTCGGGCCCGACTACGGCGAGTATGTCGCCGGCCTCCTGCCGGACAGCGCCTTCTATCGCATGCGCGATGCCGGTCACTGGCCCCAGTGGGAGAAGCCCGACGAGCACGACGCCGTCGTCGCCGACTTCCTGCTCGGCTCGTGGCCGGCGCCCTGACCCATCGCGCCGAGCCGCACCCCCGTGGAGGACTCGTGACCCCCATTCTGCCCATCGACAAGCTCTACTCGACCGGTGTCGTCGTCGCTGACCTCGAATCGGCCACGCTCCGCCACGCCGAGATCTTCGGCGTGGACCACTGGGAGGTCCGCGAGTTCACCGCCGACCGGCTCAAGGCGGTACGCGCCTACGGTCGTCCGGCGGCCGCCACCTTCCGCACGGCCACCGGGACGACACCTGGCGGCACCGTGGCCTTCGAACTCGTCCAGCCCCTCACCGGGGAGAGTCCCTTCACCACGTTCCGCGCCAACCGCAAGACCGGTGTCAGCCACCTCACCCTGGCTGTGCGGGACCCGGACGAATGGGCCGGGCTCCGCCGGGACCTCGCCGCCCACGGGCTGCGCATCGCCGCGTCGATGACGGTCGACGGCCGGCTCGATCGGCACTTCATCGACACCCGCGAGGCCCTGGGCGGCTTCTGGGTCGAGGTGCAGGTCCCGCTCGACGGCTCGACCGAGCCGCCGGCCGCCGACGCGCATTGGGACCACAGCGGCCGCTATCAGCGCCCGGACGGCATCGGGCCGATCCCGGTGCAGGGCGTCGGCCACTTCGGGATCGTCGTACACGACATGCCCCGCCGGATCGAGCAGTACCACCGCATCCTCGGCGTTCCGAAGTGGGGCGTGCGGACCTGGCGCAGCGAGCCCGGGATGCTTGAGTCCCCGTACTACCGCGGCGAGACGGTCGACCACGAGTACTTCACCGCGCTCTCGCAGTCACACGGGTTCGGGTTCGAGATCATCCAGCCCACCTTCGGTCCCAGCCACTACAACCGTGACTTCCTCGACCAGACCGGGGAGGGCATCCACCACATCCTCCTCACCGTCCTGACCGCGCCGGAGAACTGGGAACAATCGGTCGCGTGGCTCGAGTCGCTCGGCGCGCCCCGGGTCATGGGCGCCGATATGGCCGGCGGCGCCGCCTCGTTCTGCTACTTCGACACCGGGCCTCAGCTCGGGGGCTACGTCCTGGAGGCCGTGATCCTCAATCGTCCTCCGGACAAGCCGCCGTCCTCGGACTACGACATCGACTTCGACACGGTCGAATCCGAGGACGGGAGCGACCAGTGATCCACCGCAGGCATTCCGCCACGCCCCCGCCGAACCGAGGAAAATGACCATGGACTTCGACGCCGCGCGATACGTCGATGCCGAGCAGGGTCTCGTCAATGGCGAGATCTTCCACAGCCGTGAGATCTACGAGCTCGAGCTCGAGCGGATCTTCGCCCGCTCGTGGCTCTTCCTGGCCCACGACGCGATGATCCCCAAGCCCGGCGACTTCCTCCAGACCTACATGGGCGAGGACCCGGTGGTCGTCGTGCGCCAGCACGACGGCTCCGTGCGGGCCTTCCTCAACCAGTGCCGCCATCGCGGCATGCGCATCTGCCGCGCCGATCTGGGCAATGCCAAGGCCTTCATGTGCTCGTTCCACGGCTGGACGTACGACATCGGCGGCAACCTCATCCACGTCCCGCACGAGGAGGAGGCCTATCCCCAGCCGCTCGACAAGAGCAGGTTCGGCCCGGCGCAGGTGGCCCAGCTGCACAACTACAAGGGCTTCATCTTCGGCAATTGGGATCCCACCGCGCCCTCCTTCGAGGAGTACCTCGGCGATATGGCCTGGTACTTCGACGCCCATGTCGACCGGTTCGAGGGCGGTGTCGAGCCGGTCGCCACGCACAAGTGGGTCATCGGCTGCAACTGGAAGTTCAACGCCGAGCAGCCGGCGAGCGACTCGTACCACGGCGAGATCTCGCATGCCTCGGCGCTGCAGGTGCTGGGTCTGCTCGGCGATGGGCTGCCGCCCACGGGGCCGGGCGGCGGCCCGCTCGGCAGCCAGTACAGCTCGCCCTACGGGCACGGCACGGGCTTCTTCCACCTGCCGGCCATCCTGGCCGGACCGCACGAGAAGGCGTGGATGGAGACCGTACGGGAGCACGCCGTCGAGCGCGTCGGCGAGGCTCGCGCGGACTCCATCCGTGGGCACGGCAACATCTTCCCCAACTTCATGTTCCTCTCGAACGGCGCGATCCGGGTCACCCACCCGCGCGGTCCGGACGAGATGGAGGTCTGGAGCTGGTCCTTCGTCCCGGTGATGGCACCCGACGAAGTGAAGGAGGAGATGCGCGTCGACGTGCTGCGCACCTTCAGCCCCGGCGGGCTCTTCGAGCAGGACGACGCCGAGAACTGGCTGGAGGAGCAGCGGATCCTGCGCGGCTACATGGCCCGCCAGCGGCCGCTGCTGTACACGATGCAACTGGGACAGGCCGAGCAGGACATCAACGGCCTGCCCGGCAAGACGGCGCCGCACGTCTACACCGACGAGGGTGCCCGCGGGATGTACGAGCACTGGGCCGATCTCATGTCCGGCGCCCCCTGGTCCGAACTCGTAGAACGCAAGCGGCAGCGGGTCGCGGCCGCGGCCGAGCAGGAAGAGGCCCGGTCGTGAGCACCTACCTGGAGGCACGGCCGTCGGGGGTCCCGCTCGCGGGCAACGTCACCCCGGAGACGCACTATGCGATCGAGCAGTTCCTGTACGCCGAGGCCGAACTGCTCGACGACGAGGACTTCGGCAGCTGGCTGCAGCTCATCGCCGAGGACATGCGCTACTGGGCGCCGGTACGGATGAACCGCCTGTACCGCGAGCGGAAGAAGTCGTTGAGTCCCCCCGGCGAATCGGCCTACTTCGACGAGACCCGAGCCCATCTCGTGCAGCGCGTCGACCGGCTCAAGACCCGGATGGCGTGGGCGGAGGACCCGCCCTCGCGCACACGGCACCTGATCACGAACGTCCGGGTGCGGTCGACGGCGCAGCCCGACGAGTTCATCGTCGGCTCCGCCTTCTACGTGCACCGGACCCGGATGGAACGCGACCTCGACAGCTTCGTCGGCAAACGCGAGGACCTGCTGCGCCGGACCGACACCGAGTCCGGGTACGAGATCGCTCGCCGCACCGTCGTCTTCGACGTGTCGACGTTGCTGGCCAAGAACCTCAGCATTTTCTTCTAGCGGAGCCGGTGCCGCTCCGCGGCGCAGGACGGAGGAGCCACGATGACAGCGGTGCGTGCCCTGCACCAGCTCACGGGTCCGGACAGCGACCTCGCCACTCTCGTCGAGTACACGGCGGCCGTCCGCACCCAGCCGGGCTGCCGCGAGGCCGAGTGCTATCGGCGCCTGGACGGCCGGCCGGGGGCCGCGGTGGTGGAGCTGTGGGACGACGAACACGCCCACGCCCAGTTCTGGGCCGCGGCGCTGAAGGACGGCACCGCGACCCGCCTCGTCGGCGCCGCCGGTGGCGAGCCGCGCCCCGAGCCGGCGTCGGAGTTCTACCGCCACCAGTACTTCGAGAACGACGGCGGCGAGTGGAAACCGCTCGGGAGCGCCGCAAAGCCCCGCGCGATCTCCTGGGCGTCCGCGGCAGCAGTGCGGGTCGTCGTCCAGGTCAGCGTGCACGACACCGAGCGGGTGCGGCCGATGTTCCTGGCGAACACCGCGGAGACCCTGCGCGAGCCCGGCTGCCGGGAGTTCGCCTGGTACCGCAGCGAGGAGTTCGACGGCCAACTGCTCCTGCTGGAGCTGTGGGACAGCCAGCCGCTCTACGACTCGCACTGGGCCCTACGCCGGCGCACGAGCGACTCGGCTTCCCCGCCGCAGCCGCCGCCGCGCCGCAACGGCACCAACGGCGCCGAGTTCTACCGGCATCGCACCTACACCCACCTCTACGACCGTTGGCTTCCGGCCGGGGATTCCGGCCGGTCGGAGACCGTCGTCTGGCCAGATTGACGCGCCGCGACAAGCAGTGGACACACGAACACCACGAAGGGGCGTTCCGGCATGCCGAACGACCAACCCAGCCCGGCTCGGGCTGCCGCCGACCACCGCAGGCCAGGCCCGATGCTGCACAGTCTGGGATATCTGGGGCTGACCACCACGGACCTCGACGCCTGGCGCCGCTTCGCCACCGACGTGTGCGGACTGGCGATCAGTCCGGGCTCGACGGACGACCACCTGCTGCTGCGCGTCGACGAGCGGGCCTGGCGCATCTCGGTCGTTCCCGGAGACGGTGCGATGAGCTACGTCGGCTGGGAAGTCAGTGATTCGCAGGTCCTCGACGAGGTGGAGCGCACCCTGGAGGCCGCCGGTCATGCGGTCAAGCGGGACGCCGAGCTGGCGCTTGAGCGGCAGGTCATCGACCTCCTCACCACTACCGACCCGGCCGGCAACGCGCTGGAGTTCTTCTACGGCGCGACGGTGGACCACGAGCCGTTCGTCTCCCCGCGGGGCGCCAGGTTCGTCACCGGTGAGGAAGGCCTCGGCCACGCGGTGCTGCTGGTGCCGGACATGCGGGCGGCCGAGGAGTTCTACCTCGACACGCTCGGCTTCCGGGTCAGCGACCGGGCAGCCCTGGGGCCGGCCTACGCCGTCTTCACCCACGTCAATCCCCGGCACCACAGCCTCGCCCTACTGCCGGCGCGTGGCCGGACGGGCCTGCACCACTTCATGCTCGAGGTCGACGAACTCGACTCGGTGGGTTGCGCCCTCGACCGGGTGTTGGACGGCGGCGCCGAGCTCACCATGACGCTCGGCAAGCACATCAACGACCACATGGTCTCGTTCTACTGCCGCACTCCCTCCGACTGCGAGGTGGAGTACGGATGGAACGGACGCCGAGTCGACCCGGATCTGTGGACGACCGCGCTCTATCGCAGCGCCGACATGTGGGGCCACCACCGGACCCACGCACCGGCCGGGCCGCCGCCGGGCCCGGGGAACAGCAAGGAGTGATCGAATGGGCTGGGAAAGAGCGTGCGCCGCGGACGACCTCCCCCCGGGCGAGGTACTGCGCCTGGACGTCGACCCGCCGATCGCCGTCTACAACGTGGACGGTGAGTTCTACGCGACGGCCGACACGTGCAGCCACGCCGAGTCGTCACTCGCCGAGGGCTACCTCGAGGGGGACACGATCGAATGCGTGTGGCACTTCGCCAGGTTCTGCGTGCGTAACGGCAAGGCACTCTCCCTGCCGGCGACGGTCGACCTACGGACCTACGCCGTCCGCCTGGAAGACGGTGACGTCCTTGTCGAACGATGAGACCCGCTCGTGAGCCCGCGGATCCTCCACGACGCCGACGAGGCCCTCGCCGACGTGCCGGACGGGGCGATCGTGCTGATCGGCGGGTTCGGCACCGCCGGTCAGCCCGTCGCCCTGATCGACGCGCTGCGACGGCAGGGTGCCCGGGAGCTCACGGTGGTCAACAACAACGCCGGCAACGGGTACGTGGGTCTGGCGTCTCTGCTGGCGGCCGACCAGGTCCGCCGGATCGTGTGCTCGTTCCCGCGGCAGAGCGACTCCTGGGTGTTCGATCGGCTGTACCGCGCCGGAGAGATCGAGCTCGAGTTGGTTCCCCAGGGCACGCTCGCCGAGCGGATCCGGGCGGCGGGCGCCGGTATCGGCGCCTTCTACAGCCCCACGACCGTCGGCACGCCACTGGCCGAGGGCAAGGAGCTTCGCACCATCGACGGTCGCGATCACGTCCTGGAGTACGCCCTGCACGCCGACGTCGCCCTCATTCAGGCCCACCGCGCCGACGAGAAGGGCAACCTGGTGTACCGCAAGACCGCCCGCAACTTCGGCCCCGTGATGGCGACCGCCGCCGCGCTCACGATCGTGCAGGTGGACGAGGTCGTCCCGGCCGGCGAGCTGGATCCGGAAGCGGTGGTGACGCCGGGCATCTACGTCGACCGCGTGGTCGTCCGCCCGCGCGCACCGCAGGAGGTCGTGTGATCGTGGAGCACCTGGACCGCGAGCCGCTGAGCCACGCGGAGCTCGCCCAACGCATCGCCGACGACATCCCGCCCGGGTCCTACGTCAATCTGGGCATCGGCTTGCCCACTAGGGTCGGCGACCACCTGCCCGCGGAACGCGGGGTAACCCTGCACACCGAGAACGGCCTGCTCGGCATGGGCCCGGCGGCCGAGCCGGACGAGGTGGACGACGACCTGATCAATGCCGGCAAAGTGCCGGTGACAGAAACGCCCGGCTGCTCGTACTTCCATCACGCGGACTCGTTTTCCATGATCCGCGGGCGCCACCTGGACGTATGCGTCCTCGGGGCGTTCCAGGTGTCGGCCTCCGGCGACCTCGCCAACTGGCACACCGGCGATCCCGACGCCATCCCGGCGGTCGGCGGAGCCATGGACCTCGCGACCGGCGCCAGGACCGTCTACGCGATGATGACGCTCTTCACCCGAGACGGTTCACCGAAGCTCGTGGCGAAATGCACTTACCCGCTCACCGGCGCGGCCGTGGTCACGCGCCTGTACACCCACCACGCCATCTTCGCGCTGAGCCCGGACGGCCCCAGGATCGAAGAGACCTTCGGCATCTCGACCAGCGAGTTGCACGAACGCCTCTCCCCGCTGCGGTTCTGATCCCGCCCCGCCGCTCCCGCCGTTGCGGCGCCGCTCCCGCGGTGCCTCGCGACCCGTTGGGCGGCGGCCGCGCAGCAGCACCGGCCGCGGCCGGTGCACCGATCCCCGCCACCCCGGGCGGACCGGGGCGCCGGGGATCGGGAGAAATCAAGACGACAGGCCGGCCTGCGCCCGGGCCGCGGCGAGCTTCTCACGCGCCTGCGCGACCGTCAGCATCTCCCAGTGACCGGACAGGGGCCCGCCCATGCCCTGCAGCCGGCCCCCGGATTCCAGGCCGCCGGTGTCGACGGCGGTCCCGCCGATGTCGGCGATGAGCCCGGCGACGACCGACTTGGCGTGTTCATCGTCCCCGGCCACGAACAGTGCGTTGGCCTCGCCGGCCGCAGGGCCGAGCGCGTTGAGGAACACCGGGATCCCGGTGTGGCTGAACGCCTTGACGACGAGCGCGCCCGGCGCTTGCTCGGCAACGACCGAGCTGGAAAGCCGCCCGTGCAGGTCGATCACGTCCTCCGGGCGCGGGCCGAGGCGGTTGTTGGTGGTGTCGACGAGGATCTTCCCGCTCCAGTCGGCCACCTGCGCCAGCGCATCGGCGTTGCGTGGCCAGGGGGTCGCCAGGAACGTCACGTCGGATCCCTCCACCGCGTCGGCCACGGTGGCTGCAGAGACCCGCGCGCCCAGCTCCGCAACCAGATCCGTGAGCGACTCCGGCCCCCGCGAGTTCGACAGCACCACCTGGTGCTCCGCTCCGGTGAAGAGCCGGGCCAAGGCCTGGCCCATTCGTCCGGCTCCGATGACAGCGATACGCAATTTTCCTCCATCGCGTCTGCCGGACCACATTCCGGCAAGTCGATCAATTTTCCGCACAGCGTAACTCTAGTCTGCCTGGTGGAAACTGAATAGACTCGGTGACCGAGGCCGTCAGTCGATGGCCGGTCTGCCGGACCCGGCTCAAGGATGTGAAGGATGAGTTCGATGCAGCAGATCTCGCTGGCGCCGCCGGAGGAGGACCTGACCGCCGATGAGCTGATCAGGCGCGCGCGGGAGCTACGGCCCATTCTGCTGGGTGAGCAACTCGCCACCGAGGAACGCGGCACGTACTCGCCCGAGCAGCACGAACGCTTCGACCAGGCGGGCTTCTACCGCATTCTGCAGCCGCGCCGGTTCGGCGGGTACGAGCTGGACGTCGCGAACTTCGTACGCGTGATCATCGAGATCGCGCGCGGCTGCCCGAGCACCGGCTGGTGCCTGTGCCTGGCCGCCGGCCACCACGTGCAGCTCGCCGGCGCGTTCTCCGCCCGCACCCAGACGGAGGTCTACGGCACCACGGGCTTCTTCGCGGCGCCCTGCCGGCCGATCCCCATGGGCGTGGCCGTGCCCGTCGAGGCCGGCTGGCGCATCAGTGGCGAGTGGGACTACTGCTCCGGAGTTCCCTACTCCAACTACGCCCTGGTCGCAGTCCGCCTGCCGGAGGGCTCCCCGGCCCCGGTCGGCCTGGCCGTAGTGCCGCGGGATTCCTTCACCGAGCTCGACGACTGGCGGGTCAACGCCTTCGGCATGCGCGGCAGCGGGTCGAACACGATCACCATCGACGGCGCGACCGTTCCCGACCATTACGTCGTTCCCGGGGCCCTGCCGCAGCTGTCGAAAGGCGCCGAGTCCCCCGGCTACCTCCTGCACGGCAACCCGATGTACTCGGGCCTGTCAGACGGTTACAACCAGATGGAGATCGCCGCCGTCCTGGTGGGCGCCGCCTGGGCCGCGGTCGACGAGTTCGACCGCCTGCTCCGTACGAAGAGCACCGGGGGTCCGAAGCCGGCTCCGCGCTACACCGCCCCCGACTACCAGCGGTGGCTCGCCGAGGCAGTGGCAAAAGTGACGGTCGCCGAGCAGGCACTGTTGTCCTCCGCGACGACGTACCGGCAGTCGTGCGCCGACGCGGTCGCGCACGGTCCCGCCGCCGCCGCCCACGACACGGCCACCCGGCTCCTGGTCGTCCACCAGGTGGCCGACCTCGTCTGGGAGGCCGTCGAGCTCCTCTACAAGACGTCGGGCTCCAGCGAGGGAGGCCGCACCAAGACGCGGATGCAGCGCTACTACCGGGATGTGTCGACGGCGATGACCAACATCGTCCCGAAGTTCGGCACCTCGGTTGCCGGGTTCGCCGCCGCTCACTTCGGTCTGGACACACCCAACATCGTGTGACGCGGCGACCGTCCCCCACCGCCGACCCCGTCGGCGGCCACCACCAGGAGTCCGCCCGACGGCGACTTCCGACCTATTGAGGAGTATGAGATGGGCACCATTGCGGTGAGCAGGCGCGTCACGCTCAAGGCCGACCCCCAGACAGTCTGGGAGTTCGTACGCGACCTGAGCCGCTTCGCCGAGTGGCAGCCGCACATTGCGGCTGCCGAGGTGCGGCCCAATGGGGACCGCCTTTTGCAGTTCAAGCGCGGCGACTCGATCATCGACCGGATCGTCTTCTACGACGAGGAAGCGCGGACCTACACGTACGCTATCGCCCCCGGGCAGGACACGCCCTTGAAGGCGATGGGGGCGACGTTTGCGGTCGCCGGCGACCCGGACGGCACGACGGTGCAGTACACGATCTCGGTCACCGTTCCCGACGAGATGGAGGAACTCGCGACCAAGGGGATCACCGGCGACATCGACGGTGCCCTGGGCGGCCTCGACACCAAGTTCAATGGAGGCCAGGACCGATGAGCGACGAACGCGTCGCCGTCGTCACCGGTGGCGCCGGGCTGATCGGCCGCGCCATCGTCGAGTCCCTTGAGGCAACTGGGCACAAGGTCGTGGTGATCGACCAGACCGGACCCTTCGCCGCCGACCTCGCCGACGAGGCGGCGGTCCGGCGGGTCGCCCGGGAGGTCCTCGAGACCTACGGCCGCTGCGACGTGCTGGTGCACGCGGCGGCGGCCTTCGACCGGGCCGGCCTGGCCGACCTCGACCACGCGCTGTTCGCCCACGCGATGGGAGTCAACGTCGAGGCCGCGTTGTGGCTCTGCCAGGAGCTGATCCCTCGGATGGCCGCCCGCGGTTTCGGCCGGATCGTGTTCATCACCTCGGACACGGTGTTCAGTCCCCCGCCCGTCGCCGAGCTGCTGCCGTACATGATGACCAAGATGGCGCTCATGGGCGCGGCGCGGTCACTGTCCCGGGCACTCGGACCCGACGGGATCACCGTGAATTGCGTCGCGCCGGGGCTCACGCCCAACCCCGACCACGCGGACGCGATGCCTCCGGGCTGGGAGACGAATGTCCTGGCCCGGCAGTCCCTGCAGCGCATCCTCGGGCCGCAGGATGTCGCCGCCGCCGTTGCCTTCCTGGCCGGTGACGGCGCGGAGGCGCTCAGCGGTCAGACGCTGTGCCCCGACGGTGGGATGGTCTTCCGCTGAGTATGCGGACATCGGTCGCGCGCCGCGCCGGGAGGCCTGCGCGGCGCGCGATCAGGTCACGGGGCGAGCGGGGTGAAACGCACCAGCGCGGTACGGCCGTCCCCGGTCGGCACGAAGACCGCCCGGACCGGCTGCCCGCAATGGACGTCCTCGGGAGCGCATCCCACGATGTCGGTCATGACGCGCACGCCCTCGGCCAGCTCGACGTAGGCCAGGACGTAGACCGCTGTCCCGCGGTACGCGGGGTGGTCGGCCTGGCCGGTGCGGACGACGGTGTAGCTGTAGACGGTGCCTGTCCCGGTGGCCTCGAACCACTCCACGTCGGCGGCGAGGCAGTCCGGGCAGAACGACCGCGGGTACCAGATCACTGTCGCGCATGCAGGGCACCGGGGCAGCAGCAGGCGCCCCTGGGCGGCGGCCTCCCAGTAGGGCCGGGCCTCCTCCGTCACGATCGGCGTGGGGGCCGGCAGACCATTGTCCGTGTCAGGCATCTGCCGCCCTCCTCAGCACCGCGGTCGCCCCGGCGTGCCGGGTGCCGATGCGGCCCCCGCTGCCGTGCACGAGGGCGATCCGGCAGTCGGGCACCTGCACCTGCGGCGCGGCCTCGCCACGCAACTGCCGTACCGCCTCGACGATCTTGCCCATGCCGCCCATGCCCGGGTGGCTGTTGCACAGCCCCCCGCCATCGGTATTGATCGGTAGCCGTCCGTAGGGCGCGTGCAACGCCCGGTCGAGTACGAACGCCCCACCCTTTCCCTTCTCGCAGAACCCCAGGTCCTCCAGGGTCTCGAGCACCGTGATGGTGAAGGAGTCGTAGAGGGAGGCGTAGTCGACGTCGGAGGGAGCCACCCCCGCCTCCGCGAAGGCCTGCGGCCCGGTACGCTGCGCGGCTGTGGTGGTCAGGTCGAGACGGCCGTTGTCGCCGTGGCGGACGGTCTCGGCGTGCCCGATCAGATGCACGCCGGTGCGTTCGAGCCCGCGGGCGACGTCGGGGCTGACGACGACGACCGCTCCCCCGCCGTCGGTCACCACGCAGCAGTCCAGCCGGTGCAGTGGGGAGCTGAGCATCGGCGAGGCGAGCACGTCCTCCACCGTCACCACGTCACGCAGGAGCGCGCGGGGATTGTATTGGGCATGGTGCGAGGCGGCGACTTTGATCGCGGCCAGTTGCTCGCCGGTCGTGCCGTACTCGTGCATGTGCCGCATGGCGGCCAGCGCGTAGGCACTGATGGTGCTGACCCCGTACACCGACTCGAAGGTGGTCTCGGGTGTGTCCACGCCGGGCGGCGGCTGAGCGGCGCTGCGCGGGCGGGAGGCCAGCGAGATCAGCGCCACCCGGCAGCGGCCGTCGGCGATCGCCGCCGCGGCGTGTCCGAGCTGGCAGACCGGCGAGGATCCGCCGGTCATCGTCGTGTCGACGTGGCGCAGCCGCGACAGCCCCAGGTACTCCGCGAGCGCGAGTCCCGGCAGCGTGACGTCCCCGCCGACGGCGAACAGCCCGTCGATGTCGGCCGTCGTCAGTCCCGCGTCGGTCAGCGCCCCGCGGGCGGCCTCGGCATGGATCTGCGGGACCGTACGGTCTGCGATGCGCCGATCCGGGTGCTCGTAGGCACCCACGATGACGGCCGCCGATTGAGCGCCCATCGCACCCGCACCGCCCTTCCTGTCGTACGGCGGCGCCGCTCAGTGCGCCGCGACCTCGGGCATCTCGTCGAGCAGGGCCAGCAGTTCCTGCTCGGACAGGGTCAGGTCGATGTGCTGGGTGTAGGGCTGCGGCCAGAACTTTTCGGTCCGCCAGTACACCTCGACCAGGTTGTCCTCCGGGTCGAGGAAGTAGCAGCCGAAGGCGTTGCCGTGACTGACGCAGCGGTCCACGGTGAAGCCCCGCTCCCGGATCTGGGCGTAGAACTCGCGGAGATCGGCAAGGGAGCCAACCCGGAACGACAACTGCTGCGGGTCGGTGTGCCGAGTCTCCGACGGCGCGAGCGCCAACTCGTGGTGCTCCGTGTCCGGCTGGGCACTCAGAAAAACGATCTTGTCGGCGGGGTGCCGGTCGGTGACCGTGAGGCCGAGAAAGCCGGAGTAGAACTCCACCATCTTCTTTATGTCCTTGACGAACAGCCCGACATGGCCGAGTCCGGTGACCTGTGGCATACGCTTCCTTCCTTCATGGCGTGATCGACGGTTTCCTGGAGCAGGGAACTCACAGGTCTGGTCAGATGTCCCGCAGCTGGGGAAGGATCTTCTCGCCGAACAGCTGGAGGGCGTCGGTGAGGGGGCTCTCCCCCCGCCCTGCGTAATTGCGGAAATTCAGGTCCAGCACGCCGGCCCCGAGCTCCGAGCGCACCTTCCGGGCCTGTCCGACGATCGTGTCCGGGCTGCCGAGGAAAGTGGTCGACAGCACTCCGGCGACGTTGGGCTTGATCACCGGTCCGGCCCGGTTACCCGTCTCGGCACGGATCAGCGCGTCCCGGATCTCGGGCCGGAGCACCGCCAGCGGCACGTCCCCCTCCAGCGCATCGAGGATGTGCTGCGCTTCCTCGTCGCTGTCGGCCATCAGGATGTTGGCCCGGTAGAGGATGTCGTCCGGGCCCGGCTCCCACCCGTACACGGCGCAGCGCTCGCGGTAGTAGTCGGTGGCGCGCCGCACGACGTCGTACGGGGCGAACGAGACCCCGAGCCCCAGCCGGTGCCGGGCGGCGAACTCGCACGTCTCCTTGCTGGTGCCCAGAATCATCGTGGGCGGGCCGGGGCGCGACACCGGCTGCGGCCAGATGGCCACGGTGCGGAACTGGAAGTAGCGGCCCTGCCAGCCGAACGGCTGCGGCTCCCGCCACGCCTTGAGGATGAGCTCCATCCCCTCGTTGGTGCGGTCCCGTGCCTCGTCCGGCTTGAGATCGTAGGCAAGGTATTCGTACATCGTGCCGCGCAGCAGGCCGACCACCAGCCGGCCGGGTGCGAGGTTGTCGACGACGGCGAGTTCCTCGGCCACCCGGACGGGATTGGTGTGTGGCACGATGGGCCCCAGGACGGCGATCGTCAGCCGCTCGAGGGCGGCGGCGAGATAGGCCGCCGTCACCGTCGGATTGGGCGTCAGCGTACGGGGCGAGTAGTGGTGCTCGGAAAGACTCACCCAGTCGAAGCCGAGACGCTCGATCATACGAAGCCGTGACAGCATGCTCTCGAACGCCTGCACACCCGCGTCCGACTCACCGGCGCCGGGGGGAACCGGCCACTCGAAGGTGATCTGCTGCGGCGGAAAGTACTGTGCGGTCTCGAAGTAGGAGATCTTCATTCCTCGGCCTTTCCGTGAACGGCGTTGCGGAGCTCGCCGATCAGCGGCGACGACACGACGACTTCCTGGCCCACGTGCACGAATCGCTCGTCGGACGACGGAGCACCGTCGGTGTACTGACTGGAGTCACCCGCGGTCCCGACCGGCGATCCGCCGCCGAGAACGTCGCCGGGCCGGAAGGTGAGGTCGCGGGTAAGTACCTCCAGGTACTCCGCGAAGCTGAACACCATGTCGCCGGTGCTGCCCTTCTGGCGCAACTCTCCGTCGATCCGGGTCTCGAACTCGATGGCCTGCGGGTCTTCGATCTCGTCCACCACGAGACAGGGCCCCATCGAGATCGAGGTGTCGAAGTTCTTGGCGAGGTTGAAGCTCAACGCCCGTTGCCGCTCGTGCGCGCCGAACACGGTCCAGTCGTTCACCAGGGTGTAACCCCAGATCCGTTCGACGGCCCGCGACCGCGGCACGTCCCGCCCGCCGGGTCCGATCACGACGGCGACCTCGCCTTCGTAGTCGAGCAGCCGCGCCCGCTCCGGATACCGCAGCGCCTCGCCGGTGCCGATCACGGTGCCCGGCAGCTTCCAGAAGCCCCAGGGTTCGCCGCTCCGGATCCGGGCTGTTGCCTCCGCGTGGGACAGGTCGGTGCCGCGGGCCCGCGCCAGGAAGCCGCGCAGGTGATCGGCGTAGTTGCCACCGGCCATCGCGATTCTCGACCCGGCGGAGGCCAGCGGCGCGTGCAGCCGGACGCCCGGACCGTGCACAATCTGCTCCCCGCACGGTCCGACCGGATCGGGGTTGTGCGAGCGCTGGTGGTCGAGAGCCTCGCGGGCCCGGTCGAGCGCGGAACGGCCTTCCTCGATGAATCCGGCGAGGTCCGCCGGGACGAAAGCGTCCGCGTGGGCGTACGGCCGGGCTGCGCCGCCGGTCTCCCTCAGGCGCTTGGCGTAGGCCCAGTTCAGGTCGACGACCTCACCGTCGACCAGCGCGCCGACCCGCCTGGCGGCGCCGTACACGACGATCTTCATCGCTGCTGCTCCTTTCGCATCATGGGAACAGCCGCGTCGCGCGCTTGCCGACGACGAAGGTCTGATGCCGCTCGAGGTAGTCGTCGACCACATCGGCGAAGGCCTCCGGGCGGTCCGCGCTGATCGCGTGGGCCGCGGCGTAGACGTACACCAGGCTCGCGTTCGGCAGCAGTTCCTTGTAAAGGTGCGCCACGGCATCGGTGTCGATCGTCGGGTCCTCCGTGCCGAACAGCACGAGCGTCGGCGTCGCCACGGCCTGCAGTCGCTGCTCGAACGGCCGGTCCCGGGCAGGGCCCACCAGTCGCTGCACGAACGCGCGCCGCTGTGTGCGCAGCGCACCCTCTTCCTCGCGCAGCCTGGGGAAGGTCCAGCCGTCGGGACGGATCGCACCGGGGGACTCTAGGGCCAGGGCGGAGACCCGATCCGGGGCCTGAATCGCGCTCCAGCAGGCCACCTTCGCACCGAACGAGGTGCCCCACAGGTCGAACTCACCGATGCCCAGCGCGCCGATCGCGGAGAGCAACGTGCCGGCCAGCTCCTCCATCGACGTGGTTCGCTCGTTCGGCTCGGCGCCGAGGCCGGGCAACTCGAACGCGATGACCCGCCGGTTGCGGCTGAGCAACCCGTGTCCGGGGGTCAGCACGAGACCGTGACCGCCCGTTAGATGGACGAGGGGCGGCCCGTCGCCGCTGGCCCGGTATCGGATCCGGAAGCCATCGGCCTCGACGAGGCCTTCCTCGAAGCCGGCCTCGACGTCGGACAATCCGGGGGCGGCTGTGGTCACTGTCTTCCTCCTGTGCATTCGGTCCGGGTGGTCACCGCACGCCCCGCCGTACGACGCTGGTGGGCTCGAGGCCGAGTCGCATCTGGGCGTAGGGCAGGCCGGAGAAGTCGAACATCAGCCCATCGCGGTGCATGCACGCCTGCACGTCGCGGTGGATGCGCTGCAACGGGTTCGTCCGGAACAGCGACCGGCCGCCGGAGATGTCGAAGATCCGGTTCACCGCCTTCACCGCGAGCTTCATGGCGTACGCCTTGTCGCGGGCATATCGCGTCAGGTCCAGCACGCTGATGTCTTCCCCGCGCGCTCCCTTGTCCTGTGCCTCGGCCATGTCGGTGTGCAGGATCGCGATCGCGGCATCCACCTCGGCCGCGGCCTCGGCGATCTTCGACTGCACGAGCGGTGACTCGGACGAGCGCAGGGGCCCCGTCGTGCCGGTCAACCGGCCGACGATCTCGTCGATGGCGCCCTGCGCCAGGCCGATCGCCGGCGCGACGAGCTCCCAGATGGTGAGCGCCCCGCGCGGCACCGCGTATCGGCGCTGGGGGTGCTGGTCGAAGACTTCCGTCTGCCGGGCGAACATGTTGCTGGCTCCGACCAGCGTGCGGTGGGCCGGAACGAAGGCGTCGTCGATGACCACGTCCTTGCTGCCGCTGCCCTGCAGACCGGAGACATCCCAGCTGTCCTGATCCACGGTGAAGTCTGAACGAGGCACCATGGCGCCCATCGGCCCGTCCTGGGTCGCGATGATGGCGAAGAGCCACTTGGCGTGGTCGATACCGCTGGAGAACTTCCAATGGCCGGATACGCGATAGCCACCGGAGGTCGGTTCCGCACGGCTGTCCGGGCTGAAGTTGGCAGATGACGTGAGCACGTCAGGTCCGTCGGCGAACAGTTCTTCCTGCGCCTCGATCGGATAGTAACCGGCCCACCAACTGTGCATTCCCCACAGCGCGTAGCACCACGCCGTCGCACCGCACGCCCGGCCGAGCTCCATGGCGATGTCATGGACCGTCTCGAACTCGACGTCATAACCGCCGAAGCGCACCGGGACACCCGCCCGGGTCAGACCCGCCGCGACGATCTCCTCCACCGTCTCGTCGGGGATGCGCCCCATGCGCTCGGTCTCGAACTGACGCTTGCGCAAGGCTGGCACCAGAGCGCGAGCACGGTCGAGCAGCTCCTCGCGTCCGACGGTACTGACCACCTCATGCCCAACAGCCACCAGGGATCTCCTTCCGGGGCGTCCGCCAGCGGTTTCGGGCACTTGAGCCACCGAGCGCTACGCACATCGTGGAAAAGTTTTTCGGTAGGTGAAAAGATAGCCCGGCCCGGGGAGGGCGTCAACAGGTGCCGACAACACGTTCGGACGGGGCACGGCCGGGCGTCTTCGACGCCAGCCCAGTCCTCGGGATATGCCAGTGCTCGAGGTGCAGGAGTGCGCAGGCCGGCCTGACCATCCGGCCGGGAAGAAGTCCCGGGCAGGCCGGCCCACCGCACGATCACCCGCCGCGGACGCGATGGCGAACGCCGCAGCTTCAGCGAACGTGACCATCTCAGCGTGCTGAACGCCGCATACCGGTCAGTGGCCGGGCGGGCCGATCGCGGGTCGGGTGGGCCAAACCTGAGCACCCACGTCAGTGCCGCCATGCACGTCCTGAGCGGTGCCCAGGACCGGCTGCACCTCATCCGGCTTCCCGCTCACGCCCCGGCCCTCAACCCTGTCGAGATGGTGGGGTCTGCTGACCCCCGAACCCGGCGCGATCCGACCAGTCACGGTCTGTAGCTGTGGACGCGAGCGGGCACGGGGGCCGCGGAGCGGCAGAGCGACCGGATCAGGAGGCGTCGTCCTGTTGCGCACGCCGCGCATTCATCCGAACCTGGCCGGGCAGGTCACCCGCCATCGTCAGTTGATCGGAAATCTGGTGGGCCATGGACAGCATCTGGTTGACCAGCGCCGCGTCTTGGGCCGGGTCGAGCTCCCCGACGCAGAGCAACGCCAGCATGATCCGCTTGTCGTGACCCAGGACCGGAACCGCGAGCCCGCGACCGGTCTCGAAGCGCTCGTAGTTGTCGACCGCGTAGCCGCGCTCGCGAATCTGATCCAGTTCCGCCTCGAGCAGTTCCGGCTCGACGATGGTGTTGGCGGTGTAGCTGTGCATGGCCTCGGCACGGTACAGGTGCGCGCGCTCCTCGGGCGAGAGGAAGGCCAACAAGAGCTTGCCGTCGGCCATGGCGTGCGCCGGCTGCGACCGGCCCGGCTGGAACTCCGCCAGGCGGCTGTTCGCACCAGCGACCCGGGCGAGGTGCACGTTGCGCATCCCGACGAGCGTGCTCAACAGGGCGTCCTGGCCGGTCCATTCAGCCAGCTCGGCCAGATAGGTTTTGCCGAGCTCGACCACCGGGTTGGCGACCAGACCCGCCGCGCCGATGCCGAGCAGACGCGTACCCAGCCGGTATTTCGCGGTGCGGGTGTTCTGATCGACCCAGCCCATGCCGATCAGGGTGCCGAGCAGGCGGTGGACGCTGCCGGGCGAGAGCTGGACCCGCCGGGCCAGCTCGGAGATACCCATTGGGTACGGGTGCTCGGCCAGCGTCGTGACGATTCTCCCGGCCCGGAAGACCGTCCGAATCTGTCGGGACTCGTCCCGACCCGCTTCCTCTCCGCCCGAACCGGCGACCGATGGCATCATGACGCAGAGGCTACTGGCTCCAGCGCGAGCAAGTATTCGGCAACTTCGGTCGGACTGGTGAGCATCGGATAGTGGCCCGCCTCGAGTTCGGTGTAAGTAGCGTTCAGGCGCTCCGCCGTGCGCCGCTGATGCTCCTCGAGCGGACGCTCACTGTGCCGGCACCGGACGACATCCGCCTGCCAGCTCAGCGCCCAGAAGTCCTTGAGGTCCACTGGTTCCTCCGTCGGGCGGAGCGGGTGCGGCGTATACCGGGCCACCGCCCACTCACCCAGCTTACCCGGCACGCCGGTGAAGATGCCCCAGGGCGGCGGGTCCTTGGCCAGCTTGCCGGCGGGCGGCGGGGTCCGTTTGTTGATCATGGCTGCCGTCTCACCGGGGAGCGGGACGATGGCGTCGATGAAGACCAGGCGGCCGATCCGCTCGGGTACTTGCGGCGCAGCCTGGCACAGCACCATCCCTCCGGTGCTGGTGGCCACGCAGACAACGTCGCGCAGATCCTCGTAGAAGAGCAGATTCGCGACCTCGGCGCCCTGATCCGCGAGGGTGAGCTCCGGCCGCAGCATTCCCTTGCGTTCCGCGCACCCGTCCATAGTGGGCCGGTAGACCTCGTGTCCCGCGGCCCGGAGCAGCTCTCCCACTGCCTTCCAGATCCAGCCACCCTGACCCGAGCCATGCAGTAGCAGAAATGTGCTCACCGGGACACCGCCTCGGATAGGTACTCCGCTTCGCCGCGGGCCGGCGCACCCTCTGCCGCGCGGATCAGCGCCCAGGCGGACTCGGTGGTCAGCTCGACGCCCACGCGCCCACCGCCGGTGCCGGTGCCGGTGCCGGTCCCGTCGCTGAGGTCGATGATGAGCGGACGATCGGCCGGCAGTCTGAGGGGATGGTCGAAATAGACGCCCGCGCGCATCAGCGGCGTCCGTTCCTGCGCGCTCCTGGCCCGTCCGTAGATCTCGGGCTCGGTGATCCAACTACGCATGGCTTCCTTCCGACAGGTGACACGAGGCTTCCTTCCGACAGGTGACGATGCAGGACATCAAAGACGCGCCGCCAGCCGTCGACGGCCTGTTCCGGTCGATACCCCGGCCACCAAGCTTTTGTTCACATCTCGTCCTTGCCCGCGTGGTCAGCCAACCGTCTGTGCGGCCCGAACAGCGGTCCGAGTACATCGACGTCCTCCGCGCCGGCCACGGCTCGCACCCGCCGCTCGAGGCCCCCGGCCGCCGCCCGCCCGAGGAGTGGAGCGACGTTGGAACGGAACTTTTCCGTCACGTCAGCACTGCTCAGCGGATCGTCCACGCCGCCGATCGGCCCGGAGCGGGTAGCGGTCCAGGACTTACCGCCCGCGATGACGACGATGTCGGCGGCCAGCTGCGGGAGGTCCGGGTCGGTGAGGAGTTCCACCAGACCGGCGAATCGTCGCCAGTTCTGCCCGTCACCCGCGATCCGGGCACGCCCGGCCGCGGTGAACGTCTCCACCGTGGGCCGGCCCTCCGACAGCGCCGCGAAGAGGCAGTAGCGCACGTTGAACTTGCTGTCGTTGTCGCTGTCGATCGACGTCCGATCGGCCAGGGCGGCTACCAGCGGATGAACGACCAGCCGGACGTGCTCCACCGCGGCGGGAGTGGCGACCGAGGTCTGCTCCCGGACGGCGAGTGCGACGTCGATGGGGGTGTGCGTCAGCAGGCAGGACGGCGTCGCCTTCACCGCCACCGAAGTCACCGCGTCCGGCCGCGGACCCGGCGCCGGTAGCAGCTCCAGCGCCTCCGCGCCGAGCAGGAGCGCGACGATACCGCGAGTGCCGAAGAGGGCGCCGACCGGCGGCACCAGCCCGTTCGCGACGAGATACGCCGCTCGGACACCGGTCTCTGCCGCGCGCCCTGCCTGCAGCGGCTTCGCGTCAGTACCGAAGGAGGCGCAGATGCCGCTGGCCATGACCGCGGCGAGCTCAACGGCGGCGGTCACCTCCTTGTCGTCACCTCCGAGCAGCACGGCCGAGGCCGCGGCCGCCCCGAGCGAGCCGAGCACGCCGGTCGAATGGACGCCGGCCGCGTTGAGCCGCGGCCCGAGCGGGGCCAGCGCGTCGACCAGCCGCAGGCCGGCCGCGAACGCCCGCAGGACCTCATCGCCGCTGCGGTGCTCCGCCTCACCGAGGCGAATGACGGCCGGCGCCAGCGCGGCACCGGTGTGGCACAGCGAAGCCTCGTGCGTGTCGTCGAAGTCCAACGCGTGTACGGCTGCGCCGTCCCGGCAGGCCAGATCCCAAACCGCGTCGGATCTGCCGAGCGCCAGCTCCATCACGGACGCGGCCCGCGTCGCCCGACCCGCCACCGCGACCCCGACCGCGTCCAGGAGCAGGTCGATCAGCCGCAGCCGCTCAGCCGCGTCAACAGGCCGGCAAACGTGGCGAACGTAGTGGCCGAGGTCAGCGTCCCGGCATACCGTGACGATCGTCAACACCCCGTCTCTGATCTGGAGTGCCCACGGCGCCCGAGCGACCCGGCCCGCCGATCCGGCAACCGCACGTAGTCGAGCACGACACCCTCGTCTCCTCACCGGGCCATATTTCCGCCCTGTGCAAATGTCTTCCAAAGCTACCGCGAGCACCGACCGGGGTCAACGGCGACAGCCGCGCCTTGACGCCGCTCGTCGCTTGACTAGGGTCTCACCTTGGAATAGTTTTCCATCCGACGAAAAACTCATGGAGGCCAGATGGCCAGGCCGACCACGAACGGTGGTACAGAGACAACGATTGCGGCGGAGACGTTCCGTCGGGTGCTCGGGCACTACCCGACCGGGGTAGCCCTGATCACTGCGCGACAGGACGACGGCACCCCGCTCGGCCTGGTCGTGGGGACATTCAGCTCCATCTCGTTGAATCCGCCCCTCGTGGGCTTCATGCCCGACCGCTCGAGCACGTCTTGGCCGCTCATCCGCGAGACCGGGCGCTTCTGCGCGAACGTGCTCAGCGCGCGCCAGGAGAACGTCTGCCGCGCCTTCGTCCGAAAGGAACCCCAGCGCTTCGGAATCCACTGCCCGCAACTGACCGGGCTGGGTAACCCACGGCTCGAGGGAGCGGTGCTCTGGGCGGACTGCGTGATCGACTCGGTCCTCCCGGCCGGAGATCATGACCTGGTCCTCGGGCGCGTCCAGGAACTGGACGTTGCCGATGACGCCGGGCTACCGCTGATCTTCCTCCGCGGCGGGTACGGCGCTCCCGCGCTGCCATCGATCCAGATGGAAGCCACGGAGTACGGCGCCCAGCTTCGCCTCGCCGATCTCGTTCGCTCGGAGGTCGAGCAGGTTTCCCAGGACCTCATGCTCGAGTGCCAGGTCGCCGCTCGCGTCGACGAGTCCGTCGTCGTGCTCGCGACGGCCGGGATCGGACAAGCTCCGGCCAGTACGACAACGGTCGGCGAGACCTTCCCGCTGGCCGCGCCGTTCGGGCCGCTCTTCGTGGCCTGGGACACCCCCGCGGCGCAGGAAGCGTGGCTCGAACGCGGCCGCCGGTTGAACGGCGCATACGACACTGCTCTGGCGAACGAGGAATTGACGGCGATCCACTCCCTCGGCTACCAGGTCACCACGGCGGGCACACCGGCTGACCGCTTCGAGCGGCTCTTCGACCCCCGCAAGGGCTACGGCGATGCCGACGTCCTTCGACAGGCCACCGCGCGCGGTCTCGATCCCGGCCTCACTCTCGGGGCTCAGACAATGCCGGCCGTGAGCTCGATGGCCGCCCCCGCAACCGATCGACACGGTGCAGTCGTCATGGTGCTGCGCCTGATCGGCTTCGACGGCGACGAGACACCCGGTCGGCTTCTCGCCTGCCGTGACCGGCTGCTCACCGCAGCGCAGCGCGCAAGCGCCATCCTGGATGCGGTCTAGCCTCGGGCTTTCACGGGGCTGATCGTCTGTTGGGCGGTGGCAAATAGGAAAGTGCTCCTGAGCTGGGAGGATTGGGCTTGCTGAGGGCCTGATCCATCCCTACCAAGGAGCACCTTCGCGGTGAAGCCTACCGGTGTGTACCCATCTGTCCGTGTCGACACCGCTGGGCGGGGTGTCGTGTCGGTGGCCGGCGGGCTGCTGCTGACCGAGACGGTCCGGGTGTCCGGGCTGGGAGCCGCCCTGTCTGAGGCGCTTGCGCCCTGGCGCGCGCCGACGGCGACCCATGACCCGGGCAAGGTCGTCACCGATCTGGCGGTCAGCCTCGCGCTCGGGGGTGACCGCCTGGCCGACGTCGCGATGCTGCGCGTCGAGCCAGAGCTGTTCGGATCGGTGGCGTCGGACCCGACGGTGTCGCGGACCGTCGACCGGCTCGCCACCGACGTCGACACGGTGCTGGCCGGGGTGTTCCGAGCGTTGGCGGTCGCGCGGGAGCGGGTCTGGGAACTGGCGGGGAAGCACGCCCCGGGCCAGGCGGCCAGCCTCGAGGACCCGCTGGTCGTGGACCTGGACGCGACCCTGGTCCCGGCCCATTCCGAGAAGGAGCAGGCGAGGCCGACGTTCAAAAGGTAACGGGGTTCGGGTTCCACCCGCTGTGGGCGTTTGTCGATCACGGCGCGGACGGGACCGGGGAGCCGGCGGCGGTGCTGTTGCGCCGGGGGAACGCCGGGTCGAACACGGCGGCCGACCACATCACTGTCGCGCGCGACGCGCTGGCCGGGTTGCCGCGGCGGCTGCGCCGGTCGCGGTCGGTGTTGGTCCGTGCGGACGGCGGTGGGGGCGCGCACGAGTTCGTTGCCTGGCTGGCGCGGTGCCGGCTGGCCTACTCGGTCGGGTTCACCCTCACCGACGACCACGCCGAACTGATCGCCACGCTCCCGAAGGGCGCCTGGACGCCGGCCTATGACGCCGACGGGATTCCCCGCCCCGGGGCCTGGGTCGCGGAACTGACCGGGCTGCTCGACCTGTCCGGCTGGCCGCCGTGGATGCGGGTCCTCGTCCGCAAGGAAAGGCCGCACCCCGGCGCCCAGCTGCGGATCACCGACGTCGAGGGGCATCGCTACACGGCGTTCGCGACGAACAGCCGCCGCGGCCAACTCGCCACCCTCGAGTTGCGCCACCGGCTGTTCCGCCTCGCTGGCCGGATCGCCCGCCACGCCCGCCGCACCGTCGTGCACCTACCCGGCGACCACCCCTGGACACCGCTCGCCGCCGAGGCGATCAACCGGCTGCGCGCCCTGCCAGCACCCGGATAGCCACGGGCCACCAATCTCCCCGCCCTGCCGACCCGAAGGACCCACCCGGACGTGGACCGGGCGCCCACCCCGCGCGACAGCGGGGCACCCCGCCACGGCCCAACCCGACCGAGGCCCACAACTCAACATCAACAAGGCGTGGAGGGCAGCTCGCGATCAGCGGATCCCACCCCGTGAAAGATCGAGGCTAGGACCACCGCCGCCAAGCACGCCTTGGCGGCGGTGATGCACAAGATCAAGACCCGGCCGGCACGCGGGGCACGACCTCGGCGCCATCGGAGGAGTTACCGCGGAACGCCCACCCGGTCCTCCCATCGGGCTCGGTCGTCGCCATCGGAACTCTGGGCCATCGGCACCGTGACGCGAGGCCTTACTCCGTCGTCGACTCCGGTGGCGGCGTGACCCTGGGGCTCGGCAGGCCATGGGGGAACTCGATGGCACGTTCGGCGATCCGCCACCGGTCGGCATCCCGGACGTAGGAGTCGTTCCAGCGGCCGACGGCGACGATGTCGAACGTGCCGTCATCGGCTCGCTTCAGCAAGACGTGGTCAATGCTGCCCGTGGCTCGGTCTCCGTCGACAGTGATGAGCGGGTTGACTGCCACGTGTAGCGGTCCAGTCCCCCGGCTCAGGGTCGCTTCGACCGCGTCGCGGCCCCGGATCGGGTCCGCTCCGTGATGGGAGAACGTCGCGTCCTCGGTGAAGAGGTCGGCAAGCCCGCGTCCGCTGTGCTCGTCGAGCAAACGGCAGTACTCGACGACGGTGCGCAGGATCTCATTCTCGTCGTTCATGTGTTCGATTGCCCCTTCTCTTGGATTTTCTCGCGGTCACAGTGGTTGACGTCACAGCCAACCGCAGCTACAGTAGCGTCCCGCGGAACAAGATTCCACCAGGCATAAAAAACATACACCCTGCGGAAGGCCTTATGGGCACCGACGCTGCGATACGAGACCGATGTCCGCATCGTTGAGAACCAGTCACATCAGGAGGCTGAGACCGTGAGATCAGTTGCGCCGAGAGGGAAGCGGACCGTCGCCCACTCGTGGGTGCGGCGGGGCACCTGCCTCTTAACTGTTACATCCACGCTCGTATTAGCCGCGTCCTGCGGCTCTGCGGACTCCGGATCCGGGGGCGGATCGGAGATCAAGATCGGGGCCGTGAGCGATGTGACCGGGTCGAACCCGTACCCGGAGGCCACCGCTGCCGCGAAGGCGGTCTTCGACGCGGTCAACCAGGACGGGGGCATCAACGGTCACAGGATCGACTACACGGTCTATGACGCGGCCAACAGCTCCGCGACCGCTGCCCAGGCGGCTCTGAAGCTGATCACCCAGGACCAGGTCGTTGCGATGGCCGGCGCCGGCAGTGCCGTCGACTGCTCGGCCAACAGGGAGCTCTACGCGGAGAACAAGATCTACTCTATCACCGCGTACGCCGCCGACACCGAGTGCTTCAACAGCCCCAACATCACTCCGCTCAACATGGGTGGGCCCCTCGGTGGGCAGATCGCGCTCTACTACCTGGCCAACGTCGTGCACTCGAAGAAGGTGTGCTTCACGCTCTACCAGATCCCCAACCAGATGGAAGCGCAGGAAAATGCGCTCGAAGAGGGGATGAAGTACGCCAACTTCAACAACGTCGAGAAGATCATTCTGAAGCCGGGCTCAACCGACTACACGCCGGTCGTGATCGCGGTCAAGAACGCCGGCTGCGACGCGTTCATATTCGGGGCGTCGCCGTCGAGTACCGCAGCTCTCATCCGCGCCGCCGACACCCAGGGCGTCTTCGACGGCATCCGCTGGCTGGCGCTGTCGAATTCCTACGGCTCGGAAAGCGCGTCGTTGCTGAAAGACCCCAAATACAACGGCATCCAGGTGAACACCGAGCTGGAACCGTATCTGGCGGACTCGTCGACGGTGGCCCCTTACCAAGCGTTGATGAAGGAGTACAACGTCCCGTTGACCGCCGCTTCCGAGGCGGGTTACGTTTCGGCGCAGTTGTTGGTCAGCATCCTCAAGAAGATGTCGGGTCCCTACACCCGAGAAGCGGTCGGCGAGGCGATGAGGTCGGCTTCCCAGGTATCGACCGGCGGGTTCACCGCAGAGCCTTTCACCTGGGGGAAGTTCAACAAGTCGAGCAAGTTCCTGACCCTGAATGCCGGCGCCTGGGAACTGAAAGACGAAAAATGGTACACGCTACCGAACTGACCTGATCGTCATTTCCGGCGTCGGGTGACCTAAGGAGTTGCATTTCCATCGCTACCCAGACCCAGAACCCGAAGGCCACATCGTGGGCCCTTCCGGTACCCGAACCAGACCTGACGCCCGATGACATGGTGGCCCGCGCCGTCGCTATGAGGCCGATGCTGCTCGACTTGCAGGACGACGCGGCGGCGCGGGGCACCTACTCTCCTGAGACACACGAGATGTTCCGCTCCGCAGGCTTCTACCGGCTGCTTCAGCCCAGGATGTTCGGTGGCTATGAGTTCGATCTGACCACCTTCTTCCGCGTCATGGTCGAAATTTCCCGCGGTGATCCGGGAACCGGATGGTGCTTGTGCCTGGCTGCCGGCCATGTACTTCCCATGGCATCGCACTGGCCCGCCGAGGTGCAGGTCGCCATGTTCTCCCCCGACGGGGAATTCGCGGCCCCCCATAGCGCGGGAAGGGCTTGCACCGCGGTGCCGACCACTGGCGGGTATCTCGTCAACGGCGTCTGGCCGTACTCGTCAGGCATCCCCTATTCGACCCACTTCATGGGCACGGCGCACGTCCCCGCCACGGATACCGCACCCGAACGAGATGTCGTTCTCGTTGTACCGCGGGATGTCTGCGACGTCGCCGACGACTGGGGGGACAGGCAGACACTCGGCCTTCACGCCTCGGGATCGAACACTGTCCGCATCACCGAGAAGGTAGTGCCGGCGGATCAGGTCGTCGACTTCGACTGGATGACCGTCAAGTCGGCCGGCACCGGTACGCCGGGCACCGAACTGCACGGCAACCCCATGTATCTGGGACTGATGGGCGCCCTGGCAGGAGGTGAGATCGCATCCGTCATGGTCGGAGCAGCGTGGGCGGCCCTGGACGAGTTCGACCACATCGCCAGGACCAAGAAGACGCACTACCCGCCGTACGGGCTCCGGAGTGAGGACGCCCGCACACACGAGGCGTGGGGTGCTGCCGTCTCGATGGCTGACACCGCTGAGGCCACATTGCTCGCGGTCGGAGACCGGTACAAGGAGCAGTGCCAGCACTGGGCCACGACCGGGATCGCACCCATCCCCGAAGACACCATGCGGCTGTCGAATTCCCTGCAGACAGTCATTCGGCTGTCGTGGGAAGCCGTCGAGCTGTTGTTCCGATCGGCCGGGACCTCGGTCACCCGGACCGGGGAGCGGCTGCAGCGCTACTACCGCGACGTGTCGATGCAGCGCACTCAGTGGACATACACCAGCAACTTGTTCGAGGTCGGTGTCGGCAGGGAGCACTTCGGCATCGCCGCCCCGACGCCAGGCGACGACGCCTGATCGTCGCGTGTCGAAGCCGCTGAACCTGGGTCCCAGGCCCCCTGGCACGGCCAGCGCAGGACCGGAAATGGATGACTTGTAATGCTGAACAGTGTGGTGGCGGGCCTTCCGGGTGGAGCCGCCTATGCAATCGTGGGCGTTGTCCTGGTACTGCAGTACCGGATGGCCGGTGTCGTGAACTTCGCCGTGGGCGGGATCAGCGTCTTCGGGGCAGTCGTGTTCGCGAAGCTGTTCGGTGCGCAGGTGCCGATGTGGGTTTCGCTGATTGCCGGGCTCGCCCTCAGTTCGCTCATCGCGTTCACCGTGGGCGTGGCGATGGTTCGCTGGTTCAGCGACAAGTCGATCCTCAACCGATCAGCGGTCACCATCGCCGTCGGCGTGTCACTCAGCGCACTGGCGCTGCGCGCCTTCGGTCCCTATCCCTACCAGTTTCCGACGCTCTTCGCGTCCTGGCGGACAGAGATCGGATCAACCGTCGTGCCGGGCGCCACCTTCTTCGCTGTCGGCCTGACCTGTGGGTTGTCGCTCGCCTTGTGGGCGCTGCTGCGATGGACTCGCGTAGGAACGCTGATGCGGGCGATCTCGAACCGAGCCCCCACCGCCGCTCTGCTCGGCGTGCCGATCAGCGCCCTGACCGGAGCAGTGTGGGCCCTCGGTGGAGCCGTAGGAACACTGGCTCTGATGCTGCTTGCTCCGAGCCGTCAGACCGATGTGCCGAACCTCGGCGCAATCATGGTCGGAGCTCTCGCTGCAGCTCTCGTCGGTGCGTTCAACAGCTTCACCTTGACGGTCATCGGCGGTCTGGCCATTGGCATCTTCGAGGCCATCGCGGTCAGCGACGCCGACCTGGCCACTTACGACCAGGTCGTTCCCTTCGTCGTAATCATTGCTGCCTTGATGTGGAACCAACGCCGGGAGGCATGGAATGAGGACCGTTGACACGATGTCGGGCACGTCGGTGAACCCTCGTGGCCCCCAGAGCCCGTCCGGCCTGCGCTCGGCGATCTCGTCGGCGGCGACGGTCCTTCACGGCGAGGCATCGTGGCAGCAGTGGCGCCCCATCCGGCACCGCCAGGGAATGTATCTGGTCGTACTGTTCGCGATCGCCTTCGGTCTGATCGGTTCCGAATACTGGCAGTATCTGGGGGTTGTCGGAGCCCAGCAGGCCCTACTGGTGTTCTCGGTCGGGATGCTCTTCAACCGCGCCGGCATCTTGATGCTCTGCCCGCTGAGCTTCGCCGCGCTCGGCGCGTGGGTCGCCGGCTGGTTCACCGTCCACTACCCCGTACCGTTCCTGCTTCTGCTCCCCCTCGCGGCGTTGGCGGCGGTGCCGGTCGGTCTGGTCATCGGCTTGCTGGCGATGCGTCTCCGGGGCATGAACTTCGCCATCGCCACGATCGCGGTCATCTCCATCACGCAAGTGCTACTCGGCGTCTTTCCAGTCCCCGGTCTCAGTACCGGCAAGCTGATCAAGCGACCCGATTTCGCCGTGAGCCAGCAGGGTTACTACTTCCTCTGTCTGGCCGTGGTCGCCGTAGTGTTCGTGGCGGTGAGCTGGCTGATCAGCGGTCGCAGCGGCGCTGCCTGGATGATGCTGCGCAGTGAGAGAGCGGTCGCCGGCGCTGGGAGCAGCGTCCTCTTCGCCAAGATCTTCGCCTTCTGTGTGTCGGCAGCCGTAGCTTCGGTCGCCGGTGTGCTCCTGCTCGGTCAGCAGCGAATCGTCGACTCGTCGAGCTTCGGAATGAGCTCGTCCCTACAGTACGTCCTGATCGCCATCATGCTCGGGGCCGGCCACATCGAGGGAGCGTTGGTAGGGGCCGTAGCGCAGGCGTTCATGCCCGAGCTGATGTTGCGGATCGGGATTCCCACCGATCTGCTCACCGTCTTCTTCGCCGTGGGCGCCATCCAGATTCTGGGCAAGCGCGACGACGGCATCGCGGGCGCGAACCGCGCAAAACGCGCCGCCAAACGTGCTAAGCGGGCTGAAGCGCGAGCACTGCTCGCACCAAGCGCTGTCGAGTCACCGGCCGCGGTCCTCAAGCTGCCTGCGGCGAGGCACGAGATCAAGTCCACGGACGCCGCTGCCCAGGTCTCTTCCGGGCCCGTCCTCGACATAGCCGGTCTGAGTGTTCGCTACGGCGCTGTGGCAGCGCTGAACGAGGTGACACTGCAGGTCCCGGAGCGTGCGGTTGTCGGGCTCATCGGTCCGAACGGTGCCGGCAAGTCAACCCTGCTGGACGCGTGCACCGGCTTCGTTCCCCAGGCTAGGGGCACCATCGTGCTGGCCGGTGAACGGATCGACGGCCTGGCTCCGCGAACGCGCGCACGCCGTGGACTCGTCCGGACGTTCCAACACAGTCGGGTGGCGCCGGAACTACCCATCTCGCAGTACGTGGAGTTCATCGCGCGCAGGCGGCTGACCTCTGATGAACTCCACGAGGTCCTCGCCCTCCTGGGCTGCACGTCGCCTCCCGACACGCTCCTGGGCAACATGGACGTCCCGGCCCGGCGCCTGGTGGAGGTCGCCGCCGCGGTCACTGCCAAGCCGGCCGTCCTCATGCTCGACGAGCCCGCTGCCGGCCTGGCCGAAGCAGAGTCGCTGGCGCTCGCGGAGCGCCTGGCCGCGCTCCCGGAGCGGTTCGGCATGTCGATCGTGCTGGTCGAGCACGACATGAAGGTCGTGATGGGTGCCTGCCAGCAGCTGACCGTCCTCGATCACGGCGAGGTGATCGCGAACGGTGACCCCGCCGAGGTACTCGCGGCCAGAGAGGTCCAGTTCGCCTACCTTGGGAGCGCAATATGACCGGGTCCGATGAGAGTCTGGTCCTGGACTGCCACGACCTTGAGATCGAGCGCGCGGGGGCCACGATCATCCGCGGCGTATCGCTCGAAGTGCGTGCCGGCGAGGTCACGGTGCTGCTCGGTGCCAACGGGGCCGGTAAGTCCACGCTTCTCGAAGGCATCTCCGGCCTCATCCCATGCCGTTCGGGCGCCGTAACGGTCGCCGGCGTGGACGTGAGCAAGTCCAAACCCCGACGCCGTTCGCGAGCCGGCCTGATCCACGTGGAGCAGGGTCGGACCGTGTTCGACGACCTGACCGTAGAAGAAAACCTGTGCGTCGCCGCACCCAAGTCGGAGATCGGCCGGGCATTCGACCTGTTCCCAGAACTCGCGCCCCTGCGCAAACGACGTTCCGGCTTGCTTTCCGGTGGCGAGCAACAGATGCTCGTGATCGGCCGCGCGATCTTATGTAATCCGAAGGTGCTGCTCCTCGACGAGATATCCCTCGGCCTGGCCCCCGTGCTTGTCCAGCGACTGCTCCCGGATGTCGCTGCCCTCGCGTCACTCGAGTTCGGCATTCTCATCGTCGAGCAATTCGCGCAGCTCGCGCTGTCGGTGGGACAGCGTGCTTACGTGCTGGCCCACGGAAACGTCACTTTCGAAGGCGACTGTGCTGACCTGCTCAAAGACGAAAGCCTGCTGGAAACCGCCTACCACGACACCGGCCGCCTGAGGTCGCCATCGGTGAAGGCGACCTGTAGATAGTGCACGGTCGCTCCGGTCCGTTCCAGTAGACGTGTCGCTCGATGGGGACACGCGACAGGTCCGCGGCCGTGAATCCGACGCAATCCGGGTCTCCGCGGTCCGGCTGCCCTCGCTGATGCCACGTAGGCAGAGCGAGTTGGAGCCGGCGCTCCTCAATGACCACCCTCACACCCAAAGGGCGCCTGATATACCCCGCTTATCCCTCCATGGGGCGCGGCGAACGAAAGGCGGCCCCGAGTTCGACCCGAGGAGTTTTCCCAGGGCCTCGCCAAGGTCGCTTGGTGTAGCGACTCGCTACGTTAAGTTGCGAGGAATGTGAGGGCCCGGTTGCGGTCGCGGGCGATGAACTCGGTTGTCTCCTTGACTTTTGTAATGCCGTGGAGGCGGAAGAGGCTGAGCGCGAGGTTTCGTAGGATAGCGAGAGTGCGTGGCCCGTTTCCCGAGTAGGTCTGGTTGGCGTCTTCGCGCCAGGTGGTGTCGCGTGTCCATTCACGGGTGGCAGCTTGAGTAGGCCCCGTGCTGATGTTGAT
>NZ_CASGGV010000296.1:0-57775 GCF_949319125.1 Frankia sp. Hr75.2
GGGGTGGGGCCCCGGGGGTGGCGCCCCGGGGGGCACAACCCGTGGAACGTGCCGTGTGCACCGATGCCGGGAGTCCGACACCCAAGGCAAATGGTCCCACGCCGGCAGGGGGGATCGACCGTCACACGGCGGAAATGACCGCCGCCGTTCGTTCCCGGGCGCCGATCATGCTGTCTCCGGCCGCTCCCTCGAGCCGGATGACGCCGTAGTCGTAGCCGCATCGGCGGTACACGACGCTGGGCAGGCCGCTAGCGGCATCGAGGAAAAGGTAGAAGTCGTGCCCCACGAGCTCCATGTTCGACAGGGCGTCGTCGAGCGTCATGGGCGCGGCCGCGTGGGTCTTCTCGCGTACCACCATCGGCGAGTAGTCGGAATCGTCGCCGTCGCCATCGTCGGCCGTCGACCAGCTCGGCCGCTTCGCGCGGGTCTCGGATCCGACGGCGGCGAGGCCCGCCGCGCCGTCCTCGGCGCCCGGAACCGGCGGGCCGGCGGTGTCCGTCTCCGGCTGGCGGCCGGTCGGGACGGCGGGGATGTCCGGGACGGCACCCGCCCAGCCGGGAACCGGGTGGTTCGCACCCGCGTGGTTGGCGTGGTGGCGGACCCGCCGGTCCGAAGCACGGCGCAGGCGCTCCGCCAGCTTGGCGGTAGCGCGGTCGAGCGCGGCGTAGGCGTCGGCCGCGGCGGCCTCCGCACGGATCACCGGGCCCCGCGAATACACGGTGAGCTCGACACGGTCGCAGGTGTCCGACAGCCGAGGGTTGTGTTCCTTGGAGAGTTCGACGTCGACCAGCATGACCTTGGAGTCGAGCCGCTCGAGCTTCGCGAGTTTGGCCTGGACATGCCTGCGGAACCGTTCCGGAACCGCGGTGTGCCTGCCCTTGACCACGATGTCCACGCGATCCACCTCCCGTTCACCTGGCCCGGCCGGCCGATCCGTGCGGGATCGACGCGACCGGCGAGTCGGTACCTCGGGCGGCCGTCGATGGCTGACCTCGGCGTGCCGAGGTCACCTCGTGTGCCGCCGTAGGTTGTCAACGTTCCTGGTGCAGTACCTGGTTGCAAATCAGCTGGTGCTGGCTTCTGGCGCTGCCGGACGGCTCCTTCCATGGGCGCGCCTCGCTGTCCGGTGACCACGGCATCGGCGGTGTTTCCACCGACCCGCCTCGCTCGGCTCCTTCCCCTCGCCGGTCGGGTCTATGCCGGAACGGCCCTACCAATATCGGGAGATTCCGGACCGGCATCCTGGGAGCGGCCGGCCGCGCCGTGAAGCCGGTCGGCGCGTTCCGAAGGCCCCGCCTCGCGCGCTCCTCGACCGGGCCGGCAGCCCCGGGACGGCGGCCCGGGACGGGGGGCCGTGCGCCGCATCCGTCGCGTCGCGACGGTGGGCCGCACGCCGACCTCGTCCAGGACGACGGCACCGCGCCGAGCAGTGACGGTCATTGCCGGCATCAGCTTGTCGCCGTCGGCTCCGGGGGCGGAGCGCTCGCGCCCAGTGTCCCCCTTCCACCGCCCGGACGGCGGGCAATCCCGAAGGATGGCGCGTCGCGCCCGTGCTGGAGCGGTGTGGCGGCCACCGCCGCGCCGGCCGCCGGCGCCCAGCCGCCCGCGCGCAGCGCGCGCACCGCCTCCCGGACAGTCGCACCGGTGGTGACGATGTCGTCCACGACGACCGTGATCTCCCAGGGACGCGGCGAAGGCACGCCGGTGCGCAGCGCGAACGCCCCCGAACGGTTGCGTGACCGTGCCGCCGCCCCGAGGCCGGCCTGGTCGGCTCCGGGCCGCGACACCCGTAGCGCCGCGCTAACCCGCGCCCGGAGCCCGCGGTGGGCGAGGGACCGGGCGGCGACCGCCGCGAGCCGGGCGACGTGGTCGACCCCTCGGCGCCGCCGCGCCGCGGCCGTCGTCGGGACCGGGACGAGAAGTACCGGTGGGGGCCGGCGACCGCCGGGCGCGGCCGCCACCAGCGCGGCCGCCACCGCCCGCGCGAGCGCCTGGCCCAGCACGGCAGCGAGGTCGACCCGCCCACGCTCCTTGTAGGAGAGCAGAAGGACCCGGGCGGCACCGGTGTACGAGGCCGCCGCGAAGGCTGGGGGCATCGCCGGCCGGAGCGCCGGCTGTAACGAGGGACCACGTGGCCGGCCGGGCCGCTGGGAGTGGCTGGCCGGATGGTGGCCTCGCCGCCCCGGGCTGGCCGTGGGACCCGGGGCGGCGAGAACTGGGGGACCCGCCAGGGCCGCCGCGCAACGCGCACAGGCGGCCTCGCCGGGCCGGCCGCAGCCCGCGCAGGCGCGCGGCAGCACGAGATCCGCGAGGATCGTCAGGGCCTCGGCGAGGTGGCGGAAGCGGGTCACCGGACGAGAATGACCGGTGATCGACCGGCTTCGCCATCGCCGGACCCGAGTTGTGGACAGACAGCACCGCACGCGGCGGCTGTGGACGACGCGGGCCGGACCCGGCCAGACCGGCACCCGGCACCCGGCACGGGGCACGGGGCACGGGGCACGGGGCCATGAACTGCCCGCTGCGCCGCACCGGCCACGCCGGCATCAGCGGCACCCGGCGCACATCGACGACGCCCGGCGCATCCGGACCGGCCCGTCTGCCAGACCTGCGCGTCCGCCCGGCACGGCGGTGGCCCGTCGCCGGGCCGGCGGCGGGCGATCGCCCCGCGTCGACAGGGCGCCCGGTCGGGAGGTGTCCGTACTCGGTCTGCAACGATGCGGTCGCCAGGAACGTTGGTCGACACGGGACGGCAACTAGTACAGGGAGACCACGATGACGGACGGAGCCGGTCAGACCCCTCCCGGCACGCCCGGACCGGAACAGCCCGGCTCGTGGGGTGCGCCCTCCCCGGGCCCGCAGCACCCACCCCCCGGTTCGTGGGATCAGCCACCACCCGGCCCCGGAGGCGGCGCGCCCGCGCCCGGCGAATGGCCTGCGCCCGGCGGCTGGCAGGCCCCCGGCAGCGACCCCGCCGCGGCGCCGGTCCCCGGGCAGGGCGCTCCCCCCGGCTACATCCCGAACAGCGGGTACGGGCCGGGCGGGTACGGGCCGCACGGCGGCTACGGCCAGCAGCCCGGCCCGGCCCGGGGCTACGGCGCGTGGGGCCCGAACGGGTGGGGCGGTCCGCCGATCGCACCCAAGCCCGGTGTGATCCCGCTGCGCCCGCTGGCGGTCGGCGAGATCCTCGACGGGACCTTCGCGACGATCCGGTCGAACCCCGGCGCCACCCTCGGCCTCACCCTCGGCGCCACCGCCGTGGTCGAGACGATCAGCACGGTCGCCGCGATCGCCGCCGAGGAGATGTCCAATACGGCGGCAACGGTACTGACGCTGCTGCTCTTCGGCCTGAACGCGGCGCTCGGGATCTTCCTCTCCGGGGTGCTCGCGGTGGTGGTGAGCGAGGCGACGCTCGGCGGGCGGATCACCGCGGGCGACGCCGTCCGCCGGGTCACCCCCCGGCTGGGCGGTCTGCTGATGCTGACCCTGGCGGTCACGCTGTTGAGCGCGCTCGGCCTGGTCGCGCTGATCGTGGGGGCGGTCGTGGTCGCCGTCTACCTGAGTCTGGCCACACCGGCCTACGTGCTCGAGGCGCAGTCGACCGGCGACGCGCTTCGGCGCTCGTGGCGGCTGGTCAAGGGATCGTGGTGGCGGACGCTCGGCGTTCTCCTCCTCTCCGCAGCGGTCGGCGGGGTCCTGATGTTGATCTTCGCGATCCCGACCAGCGTGATCCTCATGTCGTCCGAGCAGACGTTCGGCAGCCTGGTCGAGGGAGACCTGACCGTGGCCGGGCACATCGTCAACGCGATCGGCAGCCTGCTCGCCACGACGGTCGCGACTCCGGTGATCTCCGGGGCCGTCGTCCTCCTCTACATCGATCGGCGCATCCGCCGTGAGGGGCTGGACGTCACCCTCACCGAGGCGGCCCGCCAGCGCGCGGCCACTCCGTGATCACCGGCCACCTGTCCGCCCCCTTCCTGCCCTCGTTCCTCCCCTCCCTCGTCGCTCCGGCCGTCGCCCCGGCGGCGGCCGGCGGCCCGCTCGGGGGGCCGGTGACGCGCGAGGGGGCGCAGGACGAGGCTCGGCGCGAACTGTCCAAGAGCGTCTACCAGGACGCCCAGCCCGACTGGTTCACCCGGGCCATCACCTGGATCAACGACCGCCTCGCCGATCTGTGGAACTGGCTGACCCCGGACACCGATGCCGGCGTGGGCGGTTTCAACGGACTCGGTGTCCTCGCCGTGGTCCTCGTGCTCGTCGCGCTCGCCGTTGTGATCCGGCTGTGGCTGGGCCCCGTCCGGCGGACCGCGCGGGACCAGGCGGAGGAGACCGACCTGTCCAGTCCCCTCACCGCCGACCAGCTCCGCGTGCTGGCCCGGGACCAGGCCGGCCAGGGCGCGTACGCCGAGGCGGTGCGGTCCCGGCTGCGGGCGATCGTGCGGATGCTGGAGGAGCGTGGAGTGCTGGACCCGAGACCTGGACGCACGGCCGGCGAGCTCGTCGACGCCGTCCGCGCGGCCATCGACCGCGACAGCGATGCGATCGGTGCGCTGGTCGCGGCCGTCGAGGTGTTCAGCGAGATCTGGTACGGCGGTGGGCCGGCCACCGAGCGGGCCTACGAGGTTCTGGTGCGGGCGGACGAGCAGCTCACGGGCGTGCGACGCCGCCCGGGCCATGGCCGGTCCGACGACCGGTCCGACGACGGATCCCGCCCGGTCCCGGCATGACCGCTCCGCCGACTGACCGCCCGCGCCCGGCGACACCGGCCTCCGGGCCCTTCGGCACTCCAGCGGGACCGCGCCCGGGCGCAGGCGTGGGCCGAGGCGGGGGTGGCTCGACCCACGTCCGCAGCGGTCCCCGGCCGCCGGCGGTCCGGCGCGCGGTGCGGCTCGGCGCCGTCCTCGGCGCACTGGTGATCGCGTACGCGGTGATCACCGCTGTGGTCAGCCGCCCGGCCGGCCACGGCTACCTGGACATCACCTCCGCGGACGGATACGGCACCCGGGCGGTCGCGGAGATCCTGCGCGCCCGCGGGGTGACGGTGACGGCCGGCGAGCAGGTGCCGACGGCAGCCCCGGCACCCGGCCCCGCGGGGACGTCCGCAGGGCGGACGGTGGTCGTCACCAACCCCGACCTGCTGTCCCAGGCCGAGCTCGACGCGCTGGTGACCAGCACCCGCGCCGGCTCGGACGTCGTTCTCGTCGCCCCGGATCCCAGCGTGGTGGTCGCGCTGGGCCTGCCGGTCACGACCGGGCAGCCGGGCGTAGGTGACTACGGTGACGAATCCCCCCCGGGGTGCACGCTCCCCGAGGCAGGCGCGGCCGGGTCGACCACGGTCGGCGACTCGGTGACGTTCGCCCGCACCAACGGCCAGGACGGCCAGGACAGTCAGGACGGCCAGGGCACCCCGGGCGGCCGGAGCGGCGCCACCCGCGTCGAGCTCTGCTACGGCGACCCCGGCGCGGCCCGGCTGGCGGTGCTCACCCCCACCCGGTCGGACGTCGGCAGCGGGCCGACCGGGCGCCTGGTGCTCCTGGGCGGCGGCGGCTTCCTCACCAACGAACGCCTGGACGAGACCGGGAACGCGGCGCTGGCCCTCGGGCTGCTCGCCCGCACCCCCCGGCTGGAGTGGGTGACCCCGGTCGTCGCGGCCGAGGACGCCGTGGGCACGAAAGGCCTGTCGGAGCTGCTCCCCGACGGTTTCTGGTTCGGCTCCCTGCAGCTCCTGCTCGTCCTGGTGTTCCTCGCCCTGTGGCAGGGACGGCGGCTCGGGCCACCGATCGAGGAGCCGCTGCCCGTCGTGGTGCGCTCCACCGAGACCGTCGAGGGCCGGGGCCGGCTCTACGCCGCGGCGCACGCCCGCGAACGGGCCGCCGCGGCGCTGCGGGCGGGGCTGCGGGCCCGGCTCGCCGACCGGCTCGGCATCGATACCGCCGCGGCCGGCTCGCCGTGGCACACCCGTGGCCCGGATCCGACCGTCCTCGTGGCCTCCGTCGCCGAACAGACCGGACGGTCACCCATGGAGATCGGGCCACTCCTGTACGGTTCGGACATGGCGCCCACGGGCTATTCCCAACCACCCTGGCCGGCCCACCAGGGCCCGCCCGCCTCATGGGCATCACCGATCCCGCCGAGCCCGGTCGACATCCAGGCTGCCAGGACGAGGCGGGATGCCGAGGGTGACGTCGCGCTCGTCCGGCTGGCCCGCGCACTGCACGAACTCGATCGACAGGTGGGCAGAAGGTGACATCCCCGAACCTCGGCGCTCCCCCGCCCGGATCGGAGACGCTGCGCAAGCCGCTGGCCGCTCCGCAGGCGCCTCCCCCCGCCGACGCCGAGGCCGCCCGCCGGGCGCTGGTGACGCTGCGCGACGAGGTCGCGAAGGCCGTCGTGGGCCAGGACGCCGCCGTCAGCGGCCTCGTCGTGGCGCTGCTGTGCCGCGGCCACGCGCTGCTCGAAGGCGTCCCCGGGGTCGCGAAGACCCTGCTCGTACGAACGCTGGCGGCCGCGTTGTCGCTCGACACCAAGCGGCTGCAGTTCACCCCGGACCTGATGCCGGGTGACGTCACGGGTTCGCTCGTCTACGACAGCCGGACCAGCGAGTTCACGTTCCGTGAGGGGCCGGTCTTCACCAACCTGCTGCTCGCGGACGAGATCAATCGGACGCCACCGAAGACCCAGGCGGCGCTGCTCGAGGTCATGGAGGAACGACAGGTCACCGTCGAGGGCGTGCCACGCCCGCTCCCGGCGCCCTTCGCCGTCCTGGCGACCCAGAACCCCATCGAACACGAGGGGACCTACCCCCTTCCCGAGGCGCAGCTGGACCGTTTCCTGATCAAGGTGACGCTGCCGCTGCCGCCCCGCGACGACGAGGTGCGGATCCTCGCCCACCATGCCGGCGGGTTCGACCCGGGCAACCTGGCCGCCGCCGGGGTGTCGCCGGTGGCCGGCCCGGCCGATCTGGCGGCCGCGCGGGCAGCCGTGTCCCGGGTGCAGATCCACCCCGAGGTGCTCGCGTACATCGTGGACCTGGCGCGGGCCACCCGGGCGGCTCCGTCGGTGCAGCTCGGGGTGTCGCCGCGCGGGGCGACCGCGCTGCTGGCGACCACCCGCGCGTGGGCCTGGCTGTCCGGGCGCACATACGCCACGCCGGACGACGTCAAGGCGCTGGCCCGGGCGACCCTGCGCCACCGGATCAGCCTGCGGCCGGAGGCCGAGCAGGACGGCGTCACCGCCGACACCGTGCTCGACCAGGTGCTCGCCGTCGTGCCCGTCCCCCGGTAACGGGCAGCTGTGGCGATCACCGGCCGCGCCGTGGCGCTGGTCGCGCTCGGCATCGTCGTGGTGGTTCTCTCCCCGGCGCCGGGCGCGACCTTCGTGCTGGTGAACCTGCTGGTCGTCGCGCTGATCTGCGTCGACGTGTGGCTGGCGGGGCAGGTGCGCGCGTGCACGTTCGCCCGCTCCGGGCCGACCGCGGCCCGGCTGGGTCAGCCGGTTCCGCTCGTGCTGACCGTCGCCAACAACGGAACCCGCACCGTGCGGGCCCGCATCCGCGACGGCTGGCCGCCGTCCGCCGGCGCCCGACCGCGGGTGCACCGGGTGACGGTGCCGGCGGGCGAGCGCCGGTTCCTGGAGACCACGCTGAACCCGACCCGGCGCGGTGACCGGATGCCCGTCCGCATCACCGTGCGCTCGCTGGGCCCGCTGGGCCTGGCCGGGCGGCAGGGCCGGCACCACTGCCCGTGGCGGGTGCGGGTGCTGCCGCCGTTCTCGTCCCGCCGGCACCTGCCGGCCGCGCTGGCCCGGTTGCGCGAGGTGGAGGGCGAGGTCGCGATCCGCGGCGGCGGCGCCGGCTCGGAGTTCGACAGCCTGCGGGAGTACGTCGTCGGCGACGACGTGCGGACGATCGACTGGCGGGCCACCGCCCGCCACCACGGCTCGGTGGTCGTCCGCACCTTCCGGCCCGAACGGGACCGCCGGGTCATCTGCGTCCTCGACACCGGCCGGACGTCAGCCGGCCGGGTCGGCGACGTCCCCCGGCTGGACCATGCGTTGGACGCCGCACTGCTGCTCACCGCCGTCGCCCTGCGGGCCGGGGACCGGGTCGGGCTGGTCGCCCACGACAGCACCAGCCGGATCTCCCTGCCGACCTCACGGGACAACGGCCTGCTGGCCCGGATGAGCGATGCGATGGCCACCCTGGAACCGGCCCTCGTCGAGGCCGACCACGCCGGGATGGCCTCGGCGGTGCTGCGCAACGCCTCCCGGCGTGCCCTCGTCGTCATCTTCACCGAGCTTGTCCCGGCGGTGATCGAGGACGGCCTGCTGCCGGCGCTGCCCACGCTGACCTCCCGGCACACGGTGCTCGTGGCCGCGTTGCGCGACCCCCGGCTTGACGAGCTCACAGCCGGGCACGGCGACGTCCACCAGGTGTACGCGGCGGCGGCGGCGGAGCAGACGCTGCTGCGGCGGCGCGAGCTGACCGAGGCGCTGCGCCGCCGCGGCGTCGAGGTGGTGGACGTGGCACCGGCGCACTACGCGGCGCTGGTCACCGACACCTACCTCACGCTGAAGGCCCGCGGGCGCCTGTGACCGCGGCCCGCGCGGCGGCCCCCCGCGCGAGATCCGGGGTGCCCGGACGCTCCCGGGGCTCCGCGGCGGCGTCCAGGCCCGTCTCGCGCACGACGGCACGCAGCTCCCGGACGACGCGCAGCGCCCGCTCCCCCGGATCGACGCGCGTGGTCGCGTAGACCTCCTGGGTCAGGTCGACGCCGTCGCGGCGGACCGGGACCCAGCGGAACGAGCCCGCCCGCGTGCCCGCGAACGAGCTGCCGCTCTTGAACGGCAACGCGATGTCGGACGGGACGACGACGGTGCCGTGACCGTCCTGGCCGAACGCGACGAGCACCTTGGTGCCATACGCCTCGTGCGCGACCCGGGCCGCGATCCCCGGATCGTCCGCAATGTGCTCGGCGATCTCCCGCTCGAGCATCTGACGGGAGCGTGCGGGCAACGGCGGCACCAGCAGCCGGCGCCGGACCAGATCCCGAAGCTCGATGCCGTGCTCGGCCTCGTTTTCGGCCTCGACCTCGACCTCGGCGGAGTCGATCATCGCCTCGAGCCGGGATGTGTAGAGCCGGTGCCGGTCGAGGGCGGGCGGATCGCCCACCCGCCTGGGTGGCGGGCCGATGACGAGGTCCGTCGCGCCGTGCAGGAGCGACCCGATGACGTTCTCCTCGAACACGACCATCGACCGGTCCTGCTCGCCCAGCACGTTGGTGGTGCACTCGATGTGGTCATCCGACCGGCCGTCACGCCCGCCGGCGTCACCGCCGGGACGTTCGTCGGCGACCGTCACGCGCAGCCGGCGCATCACCGCGGAGACCAGGTGCGCGTGCTGCGGGAGGAACGTGATGCGCAGCGTCGACGAGCCGGCGTCCGACAACGCGCCCCAGCGGTCCATCATCTCCCGCGCCTGGCGGTACACCTCCGTCCCGAACACCGAAAGGCCACGCCGGTCCTGGGCGAAGAGGCTGCGGCCGGCGAAGGCCGACTGGAGCAGGTCGAGGTTCTGCCGGACGGCGTTCGGGGTCTGGCGGAGCTCGTCCGCGGCCCGGCTGACCGAGCAGTCGAGCTCCGCGACCGAGACGAAGACCCGCAACCTGGCAAGGGTGATCCGGGGGTCGGGACCGCGTCCGCGCTCGTGCTGAGGCACAAGCTGAGCTTGGCACAGCTCAGAAGATTTTGTGTGCCTCAGAGCAGTGCAAGTTCTGTGGGTACGGAAATAAAGCTGCTCTTGCTCACGGTCGAGGACGGCCGGCACGATAGGCGGGTGGACATCCTTGATCCGGATCTTGCGGCACGCATCGGCGCGCTCGGCGCCGCGGATGCCGACGGCGTAGGGCGCGAGGCGTGCGCGCTGTTCGCCGCCGGATACGGGCGGCGCGACGCGCGCGACCTCGCCCGAGCCCTGCACTGGCTGCTGCGCGGCAATCCACTGGTCTGCTCCAGCACCCAGATCATGCACGCTCTCGCGAACGGTGCGGGCAGCGCGCGATCCGGCGCGATGATCCCCAGCCCGACGCTTCCGGACGAGCCGCCCGCCGCCGGCACGCTCCCGGCTCGGGCGCCCGCCGCCCCGCCACGCGGCGCGGTGCCCTCGCTCGCCGGTCTCGCCGGGCTCCCCGCGCTTTCGGACGCCCAGTGCGCCGCGCTCGCCGTCGCCCTCGATCTCAACCACGGCCTGGACCAGGGCACGGCCCGCGCGGACGGGTCCCTGCCGCCCCACGGCGCGACCGCGGACCTCATCAAGCTGCTGGCCCTCGGCCGCCGGCTGGCGCTGGCGCTGGCGCTGCTCCGCCGTCCGGACTATTTCCTCTCCGAGATGTACCGGGGCGAGGAACTCCTGATCGGCTAGGACGGCCGACCGAACCGGCGGCCGACCCGAGCCCGAGCTGGACGGCCGCCGCCGCGCGGCGTCACAGCGCCAGGGCGTCTGGGGCGTCACTACGCTCACGACGTCACGGCGGCACTAAGCCACGGGCACGAGATCCGCGGCCAGGGACTCTTCGAGATCGCCCCGTTCTCCGGCGGCGACCGCGCGACTCCCGTAGATCCACACGTAGGCGACGAAACCCGCCCAGGCCAGCGCACCGATCCCGATCCGGATCGCGGTGGGCAGGGACGACGGTGTCACGAACGCCTCGATGACCCCGGAGATGGCGAGCACGACCGCCATCCCCAGGACAATCCCGATCGCGGCCCTCCCCTCGGCCGCCAGCGCCTCCACCCGGCGCCGAGGCCCCGGGGCGATGATCGACCATCCCAGCCGCAGGCCGACCGCGCCGGCCACGAAGACCACGGTGAGCTCCAGCATCCCGTGCGGCAGGATGAGGGAGAAGAACTGCCCGCCCTCCCCGCAGCTGCCCATGTAGCCGCCGACGATGCCCAGGTTCACCGAGTTCAGCAGCAGGACGAGAAGCGTCGGGATGCCGAACAGGACACCGAAGGCCACCGCCTGTGCCGCCACCCAGGCGTTGTTGGTCCAGACCTGGCTGGCGAACGACGAGGCCGGGTTCTCGGTGTAGTAGCTGGCGAAATCCGACCGGCACAGGTCGGCCACCTCGTCGGGCGGGACGAGGTTCGCCCGGGCGTCCCCATTGTTCATGATCCAGAGCGCGAACGCGAGCGCGACCAGCAGCGACATCACCGTGGTCGCGATCACCCAGTAACGGCGCACGTAGACCGCGGCGGGGAACGTGACGGCGAAGAACCTGCCCACGACATGCCAGCCCTGGTCCGGCGCACCGACGACCGCGGCCCGGCCCCGGGTGACCAGACTCGCCAGATCGTCGACCAGGTTGGGGTCGTGGGACCGGCCGCGGATCACCGACAGGTGGGTGGCGGCGCGCTGGTACAGCTCGACCATCTCGTCGAGCTCGTCGGCGGACATCCGCCGCGGCCGGCCGGCCCGGTCGACCAGCTGGCCCAGCCGAATCCATTCCGGACGGTGGACGGCGACGTACGCATCGAGGTCCATGGGAGGCTTACTCTTCCAGACCGGTCCGCGCCCCGCGCGTGCCGGGCATGATCGGTCGTGACCGGAACGGCTGCAGGCGCGCGGGGAGCGGCGGATGAACCAGGTGGTCACGGGTGAGGCCGTCGCCATCGACCTGCGGGTCGCCCGGCTGGGCTCCCGCATGATCGCCGGGCTCATCGACCTCGCCATCCAGAGCTACGCCCTGTACACGATCGCCATCGCGGGCTTCCTCGTGGTCCAGCCGGGCGACGAGGCCCTGACGGCCGCCCTCTTCCTCGTCATCTATGTGGGTGTCGTCCTCGGGTATCCCGTCGCGTGCGAGACCTTCATGCGGGGCCGCACGGTCGGGAAGATGGTGCTGGGCCTGCGGGTCGTCCGTGACGACGGTGGTCCGATCCGCTTCCGGCACGCGCTCACCAGGGGGCTGATCGGCACGGTCGCCGAGCGGCCAGGGCTGTTGCTCGGCCTGCCCGCCGTGATCTGCATGCTCTGCTCGAGCCGCTCCAAGCGCCTCGGTGACGTCTTCGCCGGCACCGTCGTCCTGCAGGCGAACGTGCCGCGTACCATCGGCGCGCTCCCGACCGTCCCGCCGCCGCTGGTCGGCTGGGTCAGCACCCTCGACCTGACCGGTGTGGACGACGAGCTCGCCGTGCGCGCCCGCCGCTTCCTGGCCCGGACACACGAGCTCTCGGACGATTCCCGGGAGCGGATCGGCGGTGCCCTGCTGTACGAGATCCGCGCGGCGGTAGCACCGCAACCCCCTTCGGACGCGCCCGGCTGGGCCGTCGTGTCCGCCGTGCTCGCCGAACGAACTCGCCGCGCGTACGTACGGCTGACGGCAGGCCGCCAGCCCCATGCCGGGGTCACGGGATATCCACCCGGCGGACCGGCGGGCTGGTCCCCCGGCGGTCCGAATCCAGGACCGGCGGAATACCCGCCCTTCCACGCCGTGCCCTACCCGAGCGCCCCGTTCCCGGCGGCGCAGCACCCAGGCGCGCCGTTCCCAGCGCAGCACCCAGACGCACCGTTCCCGGCGGCGCAGCACTCAGGCAGCGCCCCGTTCCCAGCGGCGGCCTACCCGGGTTCCCCGTTCCCGGCGACGCGACACCCAGGCGCATCTTTCCCAGCCGCGCACTACCCGGGCGCGCCGGGAGCACAGGTCCCTGCCGGGCCCCAGCCGGACGCGGCGTCCCCGACCGCGCCCTACCCGGAGGCACCCGTCCCAGCTACTCCCCAGCCCCCCAACACCCCACCGCCACCCCCCACACACCCTCGGTGACGCGAACGAGGCCGCGGCCCGGGCTGCGGCTGAGTGCGGCGGCTCGCTGAACTGGGGCGGGGCGCTGAAGTGTGACGGCTCAATGAGTCCCTGGACCCCGTCAGCCGCCACGCATCCAGCCCATCCCACTTTGGTGCCAACTCGGGCAGCTCGAGCCAGGGAGGAGGCGGATGGGCCAGGCCGGCCGAGCGTTCCGGGAACTCGGTGGGGCGGACGGGTGACACCGGTGGGCGCGCAGGGTGACCGGGGTGGGTGAGCGCAGCGGCGGTGTGGGGCAGCGCGGGCCGGATGGGCGCGGCCCCACTCGCTCGTCTAGCGTTCCTGGGAGTGGGATCCACCGGGGTGGACCGTGACGAACCGGATCCGTACCCCTGGGCCGCGTGGCGGTGCGCATCCGATGACCTTCTCGGGTCGGATGAGCGACCTTGCGCGGCGTCACGCATGCTTGACGGGTCCGGCAGGGCAGGGCTCCGGCACGCACAGCCGGGCCCGCGAGGGTTGGGGGTGACAGCGACGGTACAGGGACAGGAGTCGGCATCCCCGGTCCGCGGTGACGCCGCGTCCGGTCGGGCCGGACGCAAAAGAGGCCCGCAGGTCCGTATGGCGGGCAGGCCGCGGGGAGGCATCACCCATCCGGACGAGACGGGTGGTCCCGCCGGCGAGACGAGTGGGCCCGCCCGGCGGTCCCGCGGTGGGCCTGACGGGCCCGGGCGGCTCGGGAGGTCGGTGCCGCGTCCTTCGGGAAGCCGTTCACGCGGCACGTCGGCGCCGCTCGGCAGCGCCGACGACCTGCCGTTCGGGCCACCGACCGGCGGAATCCGCCGTCCGGTCGACCGGCGGCGGCACCTCACCCGGATGGGGCTCGTCGCCACCGCCATGGGTGTCGCGGTCGGGCTCATGGCGCTGCCGTTCCTGAGCGCCGCGGGGCTGTTCGCGAAGGCGTCCGCCGACCACTTCCTCGAGCTTCCCTCGGACCTCGTGACCCCGCCGCTGCCACAGAGATCCACGATCCTGGCAGCGGACGGATCCGTGATCGCCACGCTGACCGGGGCGGAGGACCGGCGGGTCGTCACCGGCGACGAGATCCCGAAGATCATGCGCGAGGCGATCGTCGCGATCGAGGACGCCCGCTTCTACTCCCACAACGGCGTCGACCCCCAGGGGGTGTTGCGGGCCGCGGCCCGCAACAGCGAGGCCGGCTCCACCACCCAGGGCGGCTCCACGCTGACCCAGCAGTACGTGAAGAACGTGCTGCTTCAGGACGCCACCACGCCCGAGGAGCGTGACGCGGTCGCCGGCGACTCGCTGGACCGCAAGCTGCGCGAGCTGCGCTACGCCGTCGCGATCGAGCAGCGGTTCAGCAAGGACGAGATCCTCACCCGGTACCTGAACATCGCCTACTTCGGCGACGGCGCGTACGGCGTGGGGACGGCGGCCGAGCACTACTTCGGCATTCCGATCTCCGAGGTCAGCCTCGAGCAGGCCGCCCTGCTCGCCGGGCTCGTCCAGAGCCCGTCGCGCTACGACCCGGTGAACCACCCGCAGGCCGCGCTCGAGCGCCGGAACATGGTGCTCACCCGGATGGCCGACGAGAACTACGTCAGCCGCACCCAGGCGGACGCCGCCCGGCAGATGCCGATCGACGTCATCACCGACCAGCCGACCACGCAGGACTCCTGCGAGATGTCGAGCGCGCCGTTCTTCTGCGACTACATCCGGACCCAGCTGAGCGCCAACCCCGCGCTGGGCGCCACCAAGGAGGAGCGTGACCGGCGGATCCACGAGGGTGGCCTCGTCATCAGGACCACGCTGAACCCGCAGGTGCAGCAGGCGGCACAGATGGCCGTCAACTCGATCATCCCGCCGGACAACCGGGTGGCCGCGACCGAGGTCGTCATCCAGCCGGGCACCGGCGCGATCCTCGGGATGGCGGTCAACCGCGTCTTCGGGACCAACGAGGCGGCGAACCAGACGAAGCTCGAGCTGCCGACCCGACCGCTCCAGCCCGGGTCGACCTTCAAGACGTTCACCGTGGCGGCCGCGCTCGAACAGGGGTACGGCGTGGGGACGGCTTGGCACTCCCCCGCCTGCTACTCGACCCCCGCGTTCCCGCTCGACCGCGGCGAGGGCGACTGTCCCAAGGGCTTCCAGAACGCCGACCCCGCCGAAGTCGGCGTCTACCGGATGGACGACGCGACCTGGGACTCGGTCAACACCTACTTCATCCAGCTCGAGGAGGAGATCGGGGTACCGGCGGTCGTCGAGATGGCGACCCGGCTCGGTGTCTCCCCCGACAACCTCAAGGACATCCCGCCGACCGAGGGTGACGTGACCATCGGCGGCGAGCCCGTCAGTCCGATGGACATGGCGCTCGCCTACTCCACGCTGGCCTCCGGCGGCATCCGGTGCGAGGCCCGCTTCGCCACCTCGGTGGTGGACTCCAGCGGACAGCAGATCGACGTGGGCAACACACCGAAGTGCGAGCGGGTGCTGTCCCAGGGCGTCGCGGACACCACGACGAGCATCCTGGCCGGTGTGCTCACCAAGGGGACCGGCGGGAACGCCCGGTTCGACCACCCCGCGGCGGGCAAGACCGGCACCAACGACGGCTTCTCCAGCGCCTGGTTCGTCGGCTACACCCCGCAGATCGCGGCGGCGGTGGCGGTCGCCGACCCGAACGGCCCCGCGCACCCCCTGCGCAACGTCGTCGTGAACGGCCGCCCCTGGCCCCGTGTGTTCGGCGGCGACCTGCCGGCGATGATCTGGGGCGCCTCGATGCGGGGCGCGCTGGCCGGGCAGCCCGTGCAGGCCCTGCCCGGCGCGGACCCGGCCGTGGCCCGGGGAACCAAGGGCGGCCGGATGATGAACACCGCGCCACCCGCGCCGACCCCGACGCTGCCGAGCCTGGAAGATCTGCTGCCGGGCGCGGGCACCGGCCAGACCCCGGGGCTGCCGGGGTTCGGGCAGGGCGGCGGTGGTCAGGGGCAGGTCGTCGTGCCGCAGACCAACCAGGGCGCCGGCCAGGGCCAACCCAGCCGCAACAACCAGGGCCGCTAGGCGTCCCACGGCCCGGGACCCGAGCGGAATCCCGCCGACAGGTCCCGGGCCGGGTGACCCCCAGGTGGCCCGTCCGGGAAAACCGGTGGCGGCGGGCGGGCCGGACCGGGACAGTGGACCCACTGGCGGCGTTGGCTGGGCGCTGGCGGGTTTCGGCCGGCACTGGCGTAACCCGGGTAGATGAACACGGCGCGGGGCGGTGACGTGACCGAGGATCTACCACCCGAGCCGGTCGCGTCGCTACTCGCGGCCGGCCACCCGGAGCGGGTGTGGGAGCTGCTTCCGAGCCTGACCTTCGGTGACGCGCTGCGGGTGGCCTCGCTTCTGCACCGAACCGGCTGGCGCCCCGGCGGCCGGGGCGACGGGCACGGTGACGCCCACGCGAGGCGGAGCGCGGCGCTGTTCGACCTGCTGGTGCGCACGAACCAGCAGGTGGGCCTGGGCCGGAGCGGCCGAGATGCGGCCTCCGCCCTCAGGTTCCCACCCGTCGCCCGCGGGCTGACCGGGCTCGGGATCGCCACCGCGGCACAACCGTCACTGGCGCCCGATACAGGCCTGATCGCCCTCGTCCACCGGGACGGGTCGTTCCGGGTCGACCACCTGACGATCTGGGATCCGTGGAGCTGCCGGCGGGTGTGGTGGCATCCGCTGCCCCGTGGGCTCGGTGGCGGCCGGTTCACCCGGCTGCTGTTCGCCGCCGACGGCCAGATCTTCGCCTGCCACCGGCCGGACCGGTTCCCGCGCGAGCCCGAGCGCCTGCTCGTGTTCGGCTACGACGCCGGCTCGTTGGTCGTCCGCGAGCTGGACTCCGCCCCTTCGGGCTTCTACGCGCTGGCACCCATGCCCGCCGGACCGGACAAGGCGGTCTGCGCCGTGCGCGCGGACGGTGAAATGACGGTGTGGCCGGCGGTGCCGGACGGCGCGCCTGGCCACCCGCGGCCGTCGTCCGTCCGCCTGCCCATACCGGCCGGCCACGAGCTGGACGTCGGACTGCGCCCCGACGCCAACCTGGCCGTCTCCGCGGACGGCGAACGGATCTGCCTTGTCACCCGACGGCGCCCCGGGACGGCGCGCCAGGTCACTGTCGCCGATCGGCGGACGGGAAAGGATCTCGCCGCCGCCACGCTCGAGTCCGCCGTGGCGGAGGTCTCCTTCCTCCCCGACGGCGAGACGGCCGCGTCCCGCGCGGGGAGCACCGTGTCGTTCTTCGGCGGGAGCGCGCCGGTCGCGGACTGGCCCGTCGGGCCCGCCCAGCGCGTGCTCTTCCTCCCGGATGGCGAGCATGTGCTGGTCGCGCACGCGAGCGGGTCGATCGAGGTCCACACCTGGCCGGACCGCGCACTGGTCGGCTTTCTCAGCGGGCCGGAGTTCCTGATCACGCTGACCGTCTCGCCCGCCGGGGACAGGGTCGTGGCCCTCGGCGAGCGGGGGCGGGTGCAGACCACCGTCTGGGACAGCGCGGTGCTACGCCTGTTGCACCGACCACTCGCCGAGGCCGCCCCGCGGGCGCCGGCCCTCGTCCGGGCGATGTCCGCGCAGGCGGCCGGTGACCGGTGGGAGCTCCAGCTGCGCGCGCTGGCGGCACTCCTCGAACACCGACCCCAACCGGGCCGTCGGGAATAACAGCGGCAGTCAGCCGTCCAGCAGCCAGCGGTTCAGCGGGGGGTGCCGAGCTCCCACAGCCGCAGCGCGGCGCCGGGGTCGACCCCGAGTGCGAGTCCTACGTAGCTGCCCGCGAAGTCGATCAGGCCGATCAGGGAGGCCAGGCGCTCCAGCGGCGCCGTGCCCTCCGCCCGCAGCTCGGTGACGCCGACGCCGTGCTCACCCGCGAGGACGACAGCCCGCTCCGCCGCGCGGGCGATCTCGGGATGCTCGCCGGCGGGATCACGCAGCAGGATCAGCCGAAGCCGCACGACGGCCTCGTCATCGACCCGGTCGCGGAAGAAGTCGGCCAGATCGTCGTCTGCGGCGTCGCCGTCACCGTCGCCGCCGGCCGACCCGGCCCCGCCGTCGCCGGACCCGAAAGCTCCGCGGAACAGCGCGACCTGTTCCTCAGCCGGATGCGGCAGCGCCCCGACCAGCGCGGGGTAGCCCGCGCTCACCGCGAGCACACCCGCGGCCCGGGTGGCGGCGACCTCGGTCAGCCGGGTCGTCCCCCACCACAGTGGCAGGGCGCCGGCCAGCTCGAGGGCCAGCGTCTTCGCCGGGTTGACGAACGACTCGCTCGTCGGCCGGCACCTGGTCGCCATCGCCTCCAGGCGCACGGCGGCGGCCTCGATCGCGGCCTCGCCCTCACGGTGCACCCCGAGCGCCGCCGCGGCCGCGAGCAGCGGGACGGCCAGCGACCACAGTCCGGTGTACGCCGGCCGGGCTTCGGGCAGCGCCACGAACGGCGCCCTGGCCAGCTCCGCGAGGTGGGACAACGGAGAGTCCGCGGGGCCGACGACGGCCAGCCGGCAGCCCCGCCGGTGCGCCTCCTCGACGGCCGAGAGGGTCTCCGCGGAGGTACCGGACACGGACACGGCGAGGATCACGTCGGCCACCCCGGCCCAGCCGGGAAGCCCGTGCCGATGGTGCGCGATCACCGGCACCGGTGCGGCCTGCCCGGCGACGGCGTCGAGCACGTCCCCGGCGAGCGCCGAGGCGCCCACCCCGACGACCACGACCGCGCGGGGCCGGCCGTCGGCCGCGAGCGACCCGACACCGGCCTCCTGCGCCAGGCGCCAGCTCTCCCGGACCTGGCGCGCAGCCGAGGCCGTGTTCGGGAGCAGGTTGAGCGTGTCCGCGGCCTCGAGCCTGCGCGCGTCGTCCAGGATGGGCTCGTCGACGTTCACGCGGGCCGCGCGGCGCCGGTCAGGACGAGGATCCGGCCGCGGCCGGGAACGGCTTCGCCTCGTCGAGCAGCATCACCGGGATGTCGTCGCGGACCGGGAAGGCCAGACCGCACGACTCGCAGACCAGCACGGGAGCGCCGTCCAGCGTCTCCTGCCGCAGCGGAGCATGCTCCGGGCACGGGCAGGCGAGGATCTCCAGCAACAGGGGGTCGAGGCTCATCAGGAGTTCTCCCTTCCACCGCGGATGCAGACGAGGATGTCGTCGCGCAGCCGGCACATCGTGGCATCATCGCGCCCTTCGACGTTCAGGCGCAGCAGTGGCTCGGTATTGGACGGCCGGAGGTTGAACCACGACCCGTCGGCCAGCGACACGGTCAGCCCGTCCATGTGGTCGATGTCGACCGCCTGGGCGGCGTAGGCCTTCTCGACCTCGTTCATCGCCACGTCGGCGTCCGTAACCTCGGAGTTGATCTCCCCGGAGGCCGCGTAGCGGGCGTAGCCGCCGAGCAGGCCGGACAGCGGGCCGCCCTGCCCGCCCAGCGCGGCCAGCACGTGCAGGGCCGCGAGCATGCCGGAGTCCGCGCGCCAGAAGTCCCGGAAGTAGAAGTGACCGGAGTGCTCGCCGCCGAACACCGCGCCGGTGCGGGCCATCTCGGCCTTGATGAACGAGTGGCCGACGCGGGTGCGCACCGGCGCGCCGCCGCGCTCGGTCACCAGCTCGGGGACGGCCCGGCTGACGATCACGTTGTGGATGATGGTCGCGCCCGGCTCGCGGCGCAGCTCGCGCTCGGCGACCAGGGCGGTGATGACCGACGGGGAGACGATCTCGCCGCGCTCGTCGACGACGAAGCAGCGGTCGGCGTCGCCGTCGAAGGCGAGCCCGATGTCCGCGCCCGAGGAGCGCACGGCGGCCTGCAGGTCGCGCAGGTTCTCCGGCTCGATCGGGTTGGCCTCGTGGTTCGGGAAGGAGCCGTCGAGCTCGAAGTACATCGGGGTGACGGTCAGCGGCAGCCCGTCGAACACCGCCGGGACGGTCAGACCCGCCATGCCGTTGCCGGCGTCCACGACGACCTTCAGCGGGCGGATCCGGCTCAGGTCGACCAGCGAGCGCAGGTGACGCGCGTAGTCGTCACGCAGGTCGCGGGTGGTGACGGTGCCCGGCCGGCCGGTGTACTCCGGCACGCCGGCCTCGATCAGCGCCCGGATCTCCGCCAGGCCGGTCTGCTGCCCGATCGGCGCCGCGCCGGCCCGGCACAGCTTCATGCCGTTGTACTTCGCCGGGTTGTGCGAGGCGGTGAACATGGCGCCGGGCAGGTCCAGCGAGCCGGCCGCGAAGTAGAGCAGGTCGGTCGACCCGAGACCGGCGGCGATGACGTCCGCGCCCTGGCTGGTGGCGCCGTCCGCGAAGGCGGCCGCCAGCGGGACGGAGGACTCGCGCATGTCGTGGGCGGTGACGATCCGGCCGGCTCCGAGCAGGCGGACGAACGCCGCGCCGGTGGCCCGAGCCACCTCCACGTCGAACTCGGACGGCACCACACCTCGCACGTCGTATGCCTTGAAGATCCGTGAGAGGTCGTGCACCCCGTAACCACCTTCCCTGACCGGCGTCGATCGACCGGGTTGACCTTATCCGGCCGGGGTGACATCTCCGTCAGCGCCTTGCCGCGCGGGACGGGTTCGGCGCGGGACGGCGTCACGAGGCATGGCAGGCCGGCGCCGGTGCGCCGGTGCGAGGTACCGCGGCGGCGGGCGGGTCAGACGCGGGCGGGTCAGGCGGACGTCACGACGGGCGCGGACGTCACGACGGGCTCGGCACCGCACGCAGGTGGCCGCGGCCACGGCCGCCGGGACCGCCGGGACCGCCGGGCGGCACCGCACCGGGACCAGCGGGACCGGCCGGACCGGTGGGCGGCTCCGACCCACGGCGCGGGGCGGAGTCACGCACGGCGTCGGCGAGCGCCTCGATGTCGTCGGACGTCGGCTCCTGGCCGGCCTGTTGGTGTTCGGCCTGCTCGGCCTCGATCCGGACCACGGCCCAGCCGAGCGGCACGGTCAGCCGGTCGGCGTGGACCCCACACAGGTCATACGAGTGCGGCTCGACGAACGGCGACAGCGGACCGAGTACGGCGGTGGACTCCGCGTAGGCGTAGGTGAGCGTGGCGATCGCGGCCGCGGAACAGGCCGAGCGGGAGCAGCGCCGAGGCTTCACGTTCCGGACGGTAGACCCCGGAACGGGCGACGGCCACCACCGCCCGCCGTGTCGCGCACCGACAGAGGTCACTGTGACGCAGTGGTTATCGCTCGGTTGCTCCACGCACACAATTACACCAGAACGTCGCACACGCTTCGACCAAAACCGCCTTCTGACGCCGTGTCGATCCTGGTCGGGCCCCCCTAGGTGGGGGTGTGGGTGGGGGTCCGGGGCCGACTTGCCCGGTTCGCCACGCGCCGCGGTGATCGCCGGACGGACCCGGCGTTACCCTGGCACGATGGCCGAACCAGCCAGCACGCCCAGGGTGCGCTTCCCCGCGGCCGGACGCCCGATCCCCGCCCGTCGGCGGCGGGACAGACGGGGCCGCGGCATGCGTGGCACGCTCCTACCCCCGGACGTGCCCGCCTACGCCACCCGCGGTGAGCGTTTCGACGACCTCGTCCTGGACGCGGTCGAGCACCTGGACCACCGGTGGTCCGCCGAGCTCGCCGACGTCGAGTTCGCCGTCGAGGACGTACCGCCGATCACGGTGACCGACGACAGCATCCCGCTGGCGCACTACCAGCCGGCCACCGGAAAGGGCCGCTCGGCCACGCCGCGGCGGATCGTCATCTACCGGCGCCCGCTCGAAGCGCGCGCCGTCGACAACGAGGACCTCGCCGAGCTGGTCCTCGACGCGATCATCCACGAGGTCGCCGAGATGATGGACGTCGACCCGGCCGTGATCGACCCCGAAGGTCATGGCTGGGGCGACGACGAGGAGTAGGGCCCACCACGAGAGCCACCCGACGGGCTCAGAGCCGCTCACGACCGCCGACGCGGGGACGGAGACACGTGTGACCATCGGGGAGACCACACCAGCCAACACCGGGACGTCCGTTCGGAGGTGGGACGCGCGGACCGGTCGACCGGCGGGCGCGCCACGCGGGGCACCGCCGCCGCGTGCCCCGGTCCGCATCCTGGAGCTGCACGGCCGGGCACAGCGCTACGCCTGGGGCTCGCCGACCGCGATACCCGATCTCCTGGACGTCCCGTCCGACGGGGAGCCCGTCGCCGAGCTGTGGCTGGGCACCCACCCCCAGGCCCCGGCCGAGGTCGTGGACACCGGAACCTCAGGCCGGCGGGCGGCCGCCGACCTCGTCGGCGAGTTGCCCTTCCTGCTGAAGGTGCTGGCCGCCGACAAGGCCCTGTCGCTGCAGGTCCACCCGAACGTCGAGCAGGCACGCGCCGGCTTCGACGCCGAGCAGGCCGCCGGGATCGCTCCCGACGACCCGCGCCGCCGCTACCGGGACCGCAACCACAAGCCCGAGCTGATCGTGGCCCTGACGCCGTTCCGGGCCCTCGCCGGCATCCGGGCGCCCGGCGCCACCCTCGCGATCGCGCGCGGGCTCGGCCATCCCGGCCTGATCGCCGCGTTCGCGCCCCTGGCGACCGATCCGGCCGGCGGCGCCACCCAGGTGCTGCGCAGCCTGCTGACACTCCCCCCTCAGGCCGGCGAGGAGCTGGCCGCCGGGGCGGTCGCCGCCGCCGAGCGGGTCTCCCCCGACGCGGACGAGCAGTTGCGTCGCGCGGCCGAGCTCGTCCTGCTGCTCGCCGAGACCCACCCCGGGGACGTCGGCATCGCCGCGGCGCTGCTGCTCAACGACGTCACGCTGCGCCCCGGCGAGGGCCTGTTCCAGCCGGCGCGGCTGCTGCACGCCTACGTCCAGGGCGTCGGGATCGAGATCATGGCCACGTCGGACAACGTCCTGCGCGGCGGGCTCACCCCGAAGCACATCGACGTCGACGAGCTGCTGCGGATCCTCGACCCGCGCCCCACCAGCGCGCCGGTACTCACCCCGCGCCCGCTGGCGACCGGCCCCGGCGGCCAGCTGCGGGCCTGGGATGTGCCGGTGGACGACTTCGTCCTGCGCGAGGCTGTCTGCGCCGGTGGCAGCGTGGCGGTGCCCGACACGTCCGTGCTGCTGGCGGTGGAGGGCAGCGTCGAGGTCGCGGGCACGGACCTGGCGGGCTCGCCGCTGGCGCCGCTGACCCTGCGCCGCGGCGGCTCGGCCCTGGTGACCGGCCCGGCAGCCCTGACACTCACCGGCACGGGACGGGTCTTCGCCGCGGGCTCCCGCGTCTGAGCCCGGCCAGACAGAGAGCACACGCAGACCACTACACCTTCGTCCGGGCGGGGCGAGTGCCGCTCACCAGGCGACGCGCGGATCGGCCAGCGACGCCGGACCGTACCGGAGGCGCCACGCGCCGGTAAGCGGCACGACGGCCGAGACGGTCCGCGGCACCAGCGCGGTCGCCACTCCCGCGGACGGCGCTCCCGCGGACGGCGCTCCCGCGGACGGCGCTCCCGCGGACGGCGGCGCGGTGCCGAGGACCTGGCTCGCGACGAGCGGGCCGCCGGTGCCGACGACACGCGCGCCGACGCGGCCCGCCGGCAGCGGCGCCAGCACCGCGCGGCCCGCGCCGACCTCGAACCGGCGGCCGTCGACCCAGACGGTGGCGGCCCGCCCGGGCGCGACCAGGACGAGCGCGCCGGCCGTCCAGGCCGGTACCGGCGCCGCCGCGACGACCAGACCCGGCGGTGTCGGCCCGGCCGCGCCCGGGTCGCCGACGACGACGCCCGCCCAGCGGGGCCGCTCCGGAACGACCCCGGCGACCCAGGTACGCCCGTTCGGCGGACCGCCGCCCGACGCCGCGGGAGCCGCCGCGGCCACGCCGGTGGGCAGGCCGAGCGCCGCGACGATCCCGCCCCCGTCCGTCGACTCGACCAGCAGGGCGGACGGACCCGCCGGAGTCAGCGTGACCGGGCGGCGCAGCGCCGCGCCGGCCGGGATCCGCACGGCCTCCAGGCCGACCGGGGTGTGGCGACCCGAGGCCGTGATCACACTGACGCGTACGGTCGCCGCCGCTCCGGGAGCGGAGAGCACGAGATCGGCCGTTGGCGGGCCGGCGGCCGGTGCCCCCGCACCGCCGGACCCGGCAGGGGTGAGGAACCCGCCGAGCAGGACCCGGGTGGCCGGACCGGCGGTCGGCGGCACGGGCGTGGCCGCCGCCGGCCCGGAGCCGCTCGCGCGGTCGACCAGCCAGCTCAGAACCCGGCCGGTGTGCACATCGACGTCGACGGTGGTCACGGTCGCCTCGGGGGCGAGCTCGGCCAGGCGCCGGCTGACCGTGCGCCCGACCGGAACGGTCACCTCCACCCGGGGCGCCGTCTGGCCCGACGACACGGCGCCCACACTGACCCGGGCCGGCCGCGGACCGGTGTTCGTCCAGTACAGGACGGGATCGCGGCCGGCGACGGTGGCCGGGCCGGCGAACCACGTCCGCGCGCGGGACTGCTCGCAGCGGGCTCGCAGCGGTCCCGCTCCCGACCCGGGGGAGGTCACGGTCGCGGTGAGGCCGGCCGCGGCGGACCCGGTCGCGACAAGCCGCAACGGACCGCCGGCAGGCCCCCGCGCCACCGACTGGCCGCTGTCCGGGCCGCCCGGAGTTGGGCCACCCGAGTCCGGACGCGGCAGGTAGAGCAGCTCGTCGTGCTGGCGGTCGCCACCGAGCAGCGCGCCGCCACCGGATGGCCGGACCATCCCGTCGGGCCCCGAGCCGCGCACGACGTCCAGCAGCTGGGGCACCTGCCCCCTCAGACCGAGATCCGGGCAGTCCAGGGTGACCGCGGTGACCGGTCTGGGGACGGCTGCGGGCGGACGAGGCCCCGCCGTGGCGAGCAGGGCCGCGACCACCCCGACCAGGCACGCCACCCCGGCCGGCACGACGATCCGCTTCACGTGGTCTCCGCCCGCGTGGCCACCGCGCGGCGGCCGCGGCGCCGGCGCGGGACGGCGGCCAAGGGGCCCGCGGCCAGCAGGAGCGCCCCGGCTGCGGCGGTCGCCAGCACGGCGGCGCGGTGGCGGTGGTGATCGTAGGAGACCTCGAGCAGGCCGCCCTCGGCCGGCAGGACGAACGCCTGCGCCCAGCCGTCCGCGACCGCCGCGGGCAGCGGCGCGCCGTCCAGGGTCGCCCGCCAGCCGGAATCGGCGGGTTCGGCGAGCACCACCCGGCGCCCCGCGGCGCCGCCGGGCAGCCGGGTCGATCCGGCCGGACCGGGCGAGCCGAGCCGGAGCGGGGTCGTGCCTTCCCCGGCACCGGGGGCGGCGGCGACCGGGCGCCACAGCAGCACGTCAGGACCGCGCCTCTCCCGGGAGAGGCCGTCCACCGCGTCGAGCGCGGCCACCAGCGCCGGGTCGGCCGAACCCGCCGGGACGACGACCGCGGCCACACCGAACGCCGGCAGCGCGTCGGCGGCGTCCGGGGGACCGGCGGAGATGTCCGCCACGAGCGTCGCGAGCGCCCGGTCGGCAGCGGAGGGCGGCCGGTGTGGGGCGGCGGCGGGGAACCTCGGCCCGCCCTGGGCGGCCAGGCTGTACGCGACCGGCCCCGACGGGCCGGACCGGCGCAGCACCAGGACGCGCGCGCCTGGTCCGCCCGTCCGGCTCAGCGCGGCGACCGCGCGGGCCGGGCTCTCCTCCTGCGCGGGACCCGGGATCGGCGTCGCGGTGGCCAGGCCGGCGGCGAACGCCAGCACACATCCGCCGAGCAGGACCGCCCCGACCCGGGCCGTGGCCGGCGCCCAGCCGGTGGCCACACCACCGACCCCGGAGGACGCCCGACGGCCGAGCAGGCGGGGGCAGGCGGTGAGCAGCAGGCACAGCGCCGCGAAGAGGCACAGTGCCACGAAGAGGCAGAGCACCGCGGCCTGCCCCTCGTCACCGGGAGCGCCGGCCACCAGGCCGGTCAGCTCCGAGCCCGACAGGGACGACACAGCGGCGGGCCACCACCCGACGCCCCCCGTGACGAGGCCGGGCAGCAGGGGGACGGCTCCCGCGATCAGCACACCAAGTACCGGCACCGGCCCGACCGGCGGCGGTTGCGTGCCCGGCGGCCGTGATCTCCGGACGGCCCAGGCCGCCGTGGGCAGGCCGACCAGCGCGATCGGTGCCAGCACCGGCGCGCACGCGACGACGAGGGCCAGGGAGACGGCGAACCGCCAGCCCGCGCGCCCGCGCCCACCGGCGTCGGCGTCGGCGTCGGCGTCGGCGTCGGCGTCGGCGTCGGCGTCGGCGTCGAGGCCGGTTCCGGAACCGGAACCGCTCGCTCCGGCCCGGACCGTCCGGCCACGGAGGAACTCGTCCCCCGCCGCGAGAACGGCGGGCAGCACCGCCAGGGCGACGGCGGTCTCGATCCGGCCGGCCAGCACTGATCCCGTGACCGGCGGGGACACGCCGTACAGGGCCGCCAGGCCGAGCCTCGGGCCGCGCGAGCCGACGAGCCGTCCCGAGGCCCGGTACGCGAGGTAGGTCGCCGCGGCCGGAGCGACGGCGAGCACGATCGAGCAGGTCGCGGCCACGCTGAGACCGACCGGGGCGGCAACGGACGACAGCGCGGCGAGTAGAGCCGTCCAGGGCGGTGCGGAGCCCGGCCAGCCGAGCACGCCGCCCACGGAGCCCTGCCAACCGGACCACACCATGGACCACAGGTCACCGGCGTACTCGGGCATTGGCACGCCGCCGCCGACGGCGTCCGGTGGCAACCGGCGGACGGCCAGGCCAGCCGCCCCGAGGAACAGGGCCATCACCACCGCGAGCGCCCGCGGCGGGGCGACCGCGCGGGGACCACTCGGCGCCCGGTCGGCGACCGCGCGGGGTCGGGCCGACAGCAGCTCGCGCACGGCACGCCGCGGCACCGCCACGCACCGGCCGAACCGCACACGCATCCGGAACAGGGGCCGCGGGCTGGCGAGGACGGCACCGGCGATCCACAGCTCGGTCAACGCGTCGCGCCACCGGCCGCGGGAACGCGGGCCGCTCGGATCACCGCTGTCCCGGGGCGGGAGGAGCAGGCGGGCACCGGCCCGCGCCGCGCCCGCGACCACCAACGCGAGCACGGCCGGTACGAGGAAGGGCGTTGCCGTCAGCGCGAGCCGCACCCGCGCTCCCGCGACCCTCCCGACACGGTCGCCCGCGCGAGACGCGCCGGACGCGAGAGGCCTGTCAGCGAGAGGCGCGTCGGTGCGTGCGGGCGGCGCGAGCAGCACCGCCGCCGGGGGCACGACGACGACCCGCAGGCCCGCCCGCGCCGCGCGGGCGCCGAGATCCAGATCGAGGCCGGCGGTCATGTCCGCGGCCAGGCCGCCGAGCCGCTCCCAGGCCGAGGCTCGCACGAGCATCCCCGTGCAGGAGACGGCCAGCACGTCCCGCACGGCGTCATGCTGACCGTGGTCGGGCACGCCCGGGACGACACCGGTGATCCGCCGGCCGGCCCGGTCGACCGTCACACCCGCCTCGAGCAGGAATTCCGGTCGGGCGGCGTCGAGCACCTTGGGACCGAGGACCGCCGCACCCGGGTCGACGCGGGCGTAGGTGAGCAGCCGTTCCAGGGCGTCGGGCCGTGGCAGGACGCCGTCGTGGATCAGCCAGTAGAAGGTGTCGGGCGCGCCGCCCAGCCCGCCGTGCCGGATACCGGCCGCGACCGCGACACCGAAGGACGTCCCGGCAGGCAGGCTCAGGACGTCCCCAGCGGGAAGGCCCGGGACGTCTCGGGCGGGAAGGCTCGGGACGTCAGGGTCCGGGCTCGGCTGCGTGGGGCCGTCTGCCGCCGGAACCCACTGCGCCGGGATCGCGGGGCCGCCGAGCGCGGGGCCGCCGAGACGGACGACCACGATCCGCTCGGGCGGGCGGGTCGACGCGGTCAGCGCGACCACCGGACCCACCGAGCCCGCCGGGCCCGCAGCGACCGTCGGGCCCGCAGCGACCGTCGCAGGCGCCGCAGCGGTACCAGTACTGCCGAGACCGTTTTGTCGCGGGTCGTGGCCGCCGGGCGCCGCGGGCTGATCCCGCCGCGTCACGACGACCGCTACGACCCGCTGACCGGGACGAACGGCTCCTCGGGAACGAACCGCCCACCGGTGGTGGTCGGCGTCCCGCGTTGGTCTCGTCATCGCGGGCGCCGCCTGGTGGATCCGCCGTCAGACTGCCCGGCGGCGCTGCTTGCGCCGTTCCCGCTCGGACATGCCGCCCCAGATCCCGAACCGCTCGTCGTTCTCCAGCGCGTACTCGAGGCACTCGACCCGCACCTCGCAGCCCGAACAGATGCGCTTCGCCTCCCGGGTCGACCCACCCTTCTCAGGGAAGAACGCCTCCGGGTCGGTCTGCGCGCACAGCGCCCGTTCCTGCCATTCCATCGCCTCGCCGAGCAGGTCGCCGAAGCCGATGTCGATCACCTGGGCGAGGGAGTCGGACAGCGAGCCGTCGCCTCGGGGCAGGGTGACGCCCCCGGGGCCGACCAACGCGCCGTCCCGCGCCTCGTCCTCGTCCTCGTCGCCCTCGTCGTCCACATCGTCGTCGAGGTCGTCGGTCGCGGAGTCGTATCCGGTCTCGACGAGCTCGGGCCGGCCCCGCCCGGGCATGACCGGTGGCGCGACCGCCATGGCGGACGCCGCGGCCGGGCGCGGGTGCACCGCTCCGGCCGCGAGTGCCGGCGGCCCGGGAACGGGAACGGGCAGCGGACGTGCCACGGGCCCTGACTCCCCGACCGGACCCGTGTCGTGCTCAGCGGGACGCTCGACGTCCGCCAGGACGGTGTGGACGCCCGCGTCGGTGTGCTCCATATGGACTCCTCCAGACCCGTCGCGGTGCGGTCGGCCACCCCCCCGGACGCCGGCGCACGGCGCCTGGGATCCATTCCGACCGGACGTCGCCTACCGCACGAGTCCCGTCGACGGGGGGAATGACACGCCGGTAATTACACGCGCCAGACTTGGCCGCGTCAACCCCACCGACGCAACATCTTCTACAACCAGCGATGAGACCATAGCTCACAGTCACTGGGGCTCGTCACGGAGGGTCCCCGTGGTCGCACCCTCCAATACGGAGAGTGACGATCGGGCGGACGCGCCGGAGGCCCTCCGGTCACACAGGACCGGACGAACACCCCATACCGGACGCCGAGATTCTCGGACATCTCACCCGAACCTACACCGATCACCAGCGCCGACCGCAGGCCACCGAGACCCCGGTCACAGACCGTCACCACATAAGCGAGCTGCGACGAGCTCTCAGGTCACGACAGTCAGCATGGTGCGCGCCGCGTCACCACGTGCGGTACCAAGACGCTCCGCGGAGACCACGCCATATGTAGTGGTCCGTTGCCGAGCGGGACGGCCCGCGGCCTGCGCGACCTCCTCCAGCTCGGCTATGGAGCGCCGTGAGCCGTGTTGCGAGCCCGCCATCCGGCTGATCGTCTCCTCCATCAGTGTGCCTCCGAGGTCGTTGACCCCACCGGCGAGCACCTGGACGCAGCCCTCCGTACCGAGCTTCACCCACGAGCACTGGATGTTGTCGATCGCTCCGTGCAACAGGATCCGGGCCATGGCGTGCACCGCCCGGTTCTCCTGAACGGTGGGGCCCGGTCGGGCAACCCCGGCTAGATAGATCGGGGAGCTGTGGTGCACGAAGGGCAGCGCGACGAACTCGGTGAACCCGCCCGTCTCCTCCTGGATGCGGCGCAGCAGGCGCAGGTGGGCCACCCAGTGCGCCGGGGTGTCCACGTGGCCGTACATCATCGTCGCCGAGGAGCGCAGGCCGACGCGGTGCGCGGTGGTGACCACCTCGACCCAGGCGGCGGTGGGCAGTTTGCCCTTGGTCAGCACCCAGCGGACCTCGTCGTCGAGGATCTCCGCGGCGGTGCCGGGGATGGTGTCCACCCCGGCCTCCCGGGCCGCCGTGAGCCACTCCAGCGTCGACAGCCCGGTGCGGGCGACCCCGTTGGCCACCTCCATCGGCGAGAAGGCGTGCAGGTGCAGCCCGGGTGCCTGCTTCTTGATCTCGCGGGCGAGCTCGAAGTAGGCGGTGCCCGGCAGGTCCGGGTGGATGCCGCCCTGGACGCAGACCTCCGTCGCGCCGACGGACCACGCGTCCCGCGCGCGGGAGCCGACCTCGTCCAGGGAGAGCGTGTAGGCGTCGGCGTCCGCGCGGCGCTGGGCGAAGGCGCAGAAGCGGCAGCCGGTGTAGCAGACGTTGGTGAAGTTGATGTTGCGGTTCACCACGTAGGTCACGTCGTCGCCCACGGTCTGGGCGCGCAGGGCGTCGGCGAGGCCGCACAGCTCTTCCAGCGCGGCACCCGTCGCCCCGAACAGGGTCAGCGCCTCGGCGTCGGTGAGTCCGGCCGGGTCGGTGCTGGCCCGCCGCAGCGCCGCGAGCACCTCCGGCTCCGCCCGGGTGATCGCGCCGCGCGCGCCGTCGGTGGTTCCCGTGGTGGCTGTGGTCTCTTCGGACCCGCCCTCGGACGGGACGCCGCCACCGGCCGCCGTGCCGACCCGAGCCGTGTCCTCGGTGGTCTCCTCCCCCGCGGCGGATGCCACGGCTTCCGCGGCACCGGCGCCCGCCCGGGTGCCCGTGCCGTAGATCCCGTCCACCCCGGTGCCGGCGGCGCGCACCTGCTCGCGCAGGCCGGCCCAGTCGCCGTAGACGGAGTCGAAGTCGGAACGGGTGGCGGAGTGTCGTCCCTCGGTGTCCACCGCGGTGTGCAGGTCGGTGCGGCCGCTGTTCCCCAGGCCGCCGTCGGGCTCCTGCCACGGCAGCCCCGCCGCCCGGGCGCCCTCGGCGAGCAGCCCGTCCGGACCGGCCAGCGCCGCCACGTGCCCGGACAGCCGCGGGTCGATCCACGGCTCGTCCAGGTGTGTCGGGTGGACGGTCAGCCGCGGCCGCAGCGTGAAGCCCGCCGCCGCGGTCACCTCCCGCAGGACGTCCAGATCAGGCCAGGGCCGCTCCGGGTTGACGTGGTCCGGAGTCACCGGCGAGACACCGCCCCAGTCGTCGAGGCCGGCGGAGAGCAGCAGCGCGCACTCGGCGGTGTCGACGAGGTTCGGCGGCGCCTGCACCCGCATCCGCGGGCCGAGCACCAGGCGGGTCACCGCCACTGCCGCCGCGAGCTCCTCGGCGCCGACGTCCGGCTCACCGCGCATCGCGGTGTCATCCTTGGCCCGGAAGTTCTGGACGATGACCTCCTGGACGGACCCGTACTCGCGGGCCAGCCCACGCAGCGCGAAGATCGTCTCGGCGCGCTCGACGGCCGTCTCGCCGATGCCGAGCAGCAGGCCGGTCGTGAAGGGGATGGAGAGCCGCCCGGCGTCGGCCAGCACCCGCAGCCGGACGGCGGGCTCCTTGTCGGGCGAGCCGTAGTGGGCGCCGCCGGGCGTCGACCACAGCCGCGTCGCGGTCGTCTCCAGCATCATGCCCATCGACGGCGCGACCGGCTTGAGCCGCGCGAGCTCCGACCAGCTCAGCACGCCGGGATTGAGATGCGGCAGCAGGCCGGTCTCCTCCAGCACCGCGATCGCGACGGCGCGCAGGTAGCCCAGCGTCGAGTCGTAGCCGTGGGCGTCGAGCCACTCCCGGGCGGCCGGCCAGCGGTCCTCCGGGCGGTCGCCGAGGGTGAACAGCGCCTCGGCGCACCCCGCCGCCGCCCCCGCGCGGGCGATGTCGAGCACCTCGTCCACCGTCAGGTACGGCGCGGGCAGCCGGTGCGGGACGGTCGCGAACGTGCAGTAGTGGCAGCGGTCCCGGCACAGCCGGGTGAGCGGGATGAAGACCTTCGGCGAGTAGGTGACGACGCCGGGCCGCCCCAGGGAGGCGAGCCCGGCGTCACGCACGCGCGCCGCGGAGGCGCACAGGTCGGCGAGATCCTCGCCGCGCGCCGCGAGCAGGATCGCGGCCTCGGTGACGTCCAGGGTGACGCCGTCGCGCGCGCGGCGCAGGGCGCGGCGCATGGCGGCGGCGGACGGCGGCGGTTCCTGCCGGTGCCGGCTCCCCTGTTCCGGGGCCACCGCCTGCCCGGGTCGTGATCCGTCCGGTACCGCCGCCGTACTCGTCATGCGTTCACCCTGGGTAGTCGATGGATGATCGTAGGTGGATGTCCCCGCGGGGCCGGGCCGCCGTCAGGGCGGGTCGGCGCGGGTCCAGGTCAGACTGTGCCGGCGCCGCGGGTGGCCCGGGGGCCGGCCGCCGGGTTCCGCAGCCGCTCGAGGGTGCCGATGAGCAGGTTCGTCCGCCTGCGGGCGGCCAGCGTGTCGGTTCGCGCGGCTCCCGGCGCGGACGCGCCGCCGCGCAGGTCCGCGTGCCGGGCGGCCGCGACCTGTGGCGCGCGGGCCCCGGCGAGGGCTCGGTTGAGGGTGGCGGAGAGGGCTTCGAGGCTCTTGGTCGTGCGGGGGCTCCTGGTAGTCCGGGGGGTCCTGATCGCGGACATGGCGGTCCTTCCAGCGACGTGGAGAGCTAGGTCCATCTCACAGCTCTCTCTAACCAGAATCAAGAGATGGCTCCTACCGGCGCGGATCGTCACGCGCGGCTACCGACCATCCCCTCCCCGCGACGCGGGAGCCGCATGACGGAGCGGGCGGGACGACGCGGGTACCGGACAATCCCCTCCTGCCCCCCGCCAGGGTCGTTACGCTGATCAGGTGCCACGCAACCGCCAGGAGGTCCCGCGCGAGGAACGGATCGACGCGCTGCTCGCGGTCGCCGAGCAGCAGTTCCTCGCCCGCGGGTTCGCCGGTACCTCCATCGCCGAGATCGCCCGAGCCGCCGGCATCGAGCCCGGCTCGGTGTACTGGTACTTCCGGTCCAAGGACCACGCGTTCGCCGCCGTCCTGAACCGCCTGCTCGACGGCGAGGTGGACCGCATCGCGGAGCTGCCCGGCGAGGCGGCACAGAAGCTCTTCGCCGCGCTGGACTCGGTCGAGCGGCGCCGCACGCTGCACCCCTGCGTCGCCGAGCGCGCCCCGCACGCCCCGCCGATCATGGAGTACCACGAGCGGCTGCACGAGTGGCTCCACGGCCTGGCGCTGAGCGCCGTGGCCGACCTGGTCCCCCAGCCCGACCACGAGATCGCCGCCGACGCCGTGGTCGCCACGATCGAGGGTGGCCTGGCCAATCCGGCGCCGAGCCGGCCCACCAGCCATCTCGTCCGCTACCTGCTGGCGTCACTCGCCGCGGTCGAGCACTCCCCGAACGCTCCGGCCACCGAGGTCACCACCACCAGCTGAACCACGACATCCGAGGGCGGGGCCGGGGGCCCCGGCCGCCGAGTCGGTGTCCGCGAGGCCCGGGGTTGCCGGCCGGGGTGCCGGGGTGCCGGGGTGGTGCGGGTGCCAGGATGATGCGACGTGAAGGTCACCGCATTGGCCGGCGGCATCGGCGGCGCGCGTTTTCTGCAGGGTGTCCGGGCTGCCCGCCCCGACGCCGAGATCACCGTGATCGGCAACACGGGTGATGACATCACGCTGCACGGCCTGCGCATCTGCCCAGACCTGGACACCGTGATGTACACCCTGGGCGGCGGGATCTCGGCCGAGCGCGGCTGGGGCCGGGAGGACGAGACGTTCGTCGTCTCGGCCGAGCTGGCCGCCTACGGGGTGGGTCCGAGCTGGTTCGGGCTCGGCGACCGCGATCTCGCCACCCACCTCGTCCGCACCCAGATGATCGAGGCCGGTTACCCGCTCTCCGACGTCGTGACGGCGCTGTGCGACCGGTGGAAGCCGGGGGTGCGCCTGCTGCCGATGTCGAACGACCGGGTCGAGACCCATGTGATCATCACTGATGACGAGGGACGTCGGGCCGTCCACTTCCAGGAGTGGTGGCTGCGGATGCGGGCGCAGGTGCCCGCCGAGGCGATCCTGTCCGTCGGTGCCGCCGAGTCGAAGCCGGCGCCGGGTGTGCTGGACTCGATCGCGGACGCCGACGTCGTGCTGATCGGGCCGTCCAACCCGGTGGTCTCGATCGGGACGATCCTGTCGGTGCCGGGTGTCTCGGACGCGCTGCGGGTCACCCTGGCCCCGGTCATCGGCGTCTCACCGATCATCGGGGGATCGGCGGTCCGCGGGATGGCCGACGCGTGCCTGAAGGCGATCGGTGTCGAGACGTCGGCGCGCGCGGTCGGCGCGCACTACGGCGGCCGGCACCGTACCGGCGGTGCCACCTCCGGGGGAACGACCGAAGAGCTTGGTCACGGTCTGCTGGACGGGTGGCTGGTGGACGTCGTGGACGCGGCGATCGCGGCGGACCCCGACGCCATACCCGGAGCTACCGTGAAAGCCGTACCGCTTCTCATGACCGATCTGGAGGCCACTGTGGCGATCGTGGAGGCGGCGCTGGAGCTCGCCGGTGTCTGACCTGTCCCCGGTGGGGACATCCATGTCGAAGGACGGACCGGAACCCGCGGAGGCGTCGTTCCCGGGCGTCGCCGCACCCGAGGCGGAAGGCCCGCCCCCGGTCGGCGGCGAAGCCCCGGTCGGGGAACCTCCGGCGGTGGAGGACGCGCTGCCGGCCGAGAAGTCCGAGAAGTCCGAGAACTTCGGGAAGTCCGACGAGCAGGTGGGCACGGGCGCGGCGGAGCAGGTCGGCGAGGAGCCGCTGGCGGAGCGGGAGCTGCGGATTCTGCCGCTGGGCGGGATCGGCGAGGTGCGGCCGGGCGACGACCTCGCCGCGCTGATCGCCGTGGCCGCGGCCACGGGCGCCGGGCCCGGAGGCGGCCCCGGGCTGCGTGACGGTGACGTCCTCGTCGTGACGTCCAAGATCGTGTCGAAGGCCGAGGACCGGCTGATTCGGATCGAAGGCGACAGAGAGGCCACGCGCCAGGCCGCCATCGACGCCGAGTCCGTGCGCGAGGTCGCGCGCCGCGGCCCGACCCGCATCGTCGAGACGCACCACGGCCTCGTGCTGGCGAGCGCGGGGGTGGACGCGTCCAACATCGCGAAGGACTCGATCGCGCTGCTGCCGGTCGATCCCGATGCCAGTGCCCGCACGCTGCGGGACGGCCTGCGCGACCGGCTCGGCGTCGACGTCGCGGTGATCATCAGCGACACGGCCGGGCGGCCCTGGCGGCGCGGGCTGACCGACATGGCGATCGGCGTCGCCGGGATGGCGGCGCTGCGCAGCCACATCGGCGACATCGACTCCTACGGCAACGAACTCGGGATGACCGAGATCGCCGAGGCCGACGAGCTGGCCGGCGCGGCGGACCTGGTGAAGGGCAAGCTCGGCGCCACACCGGTGGCGATCGTCCGCGGGTTCGCGCGCCGGCCCGACGACGGGAGCGGGTCACGCGCGCTGCTGCGGCCCTGGGACGAGGACATGTTCCAGCTCGGCACGGTCGAGGCACGCCGCTCGGCCCCGTTCGCGCGGCGCACGGTGCGGGAGTTCGCCGACCTCCCGGTCGACCCGGCGGCGGTGCACCAGGCGATCGCCGCGGCGATCACCGCGCCCGCTCCGCACCACACCACTCCGTGGCGGTTCGTGCTGGTCGAGGCGCGCCGGCACGCCCTGCTCGACGCGATGGCGATGGCCTGGACGGACGACCTGCGCCGCGACGGGTTCGACGAGGACTCGGTGAGCAAACGGCTGCGCCGCGGCGACGTGCTGCGCCGGGCGCCGGTGCTGATCGTCCCGATGATGGTGACCGACGGCGCGCATCCCTACCCGGACGAGCGTCGGGTGCGGGCCGAGGAGCGGATGTTCACCGTGGCGCTCGGCGCCGCCGTGCAGAACCTGCTGGTCGCGCTCGCGGCCGAGGGCCTGGGCTCGTGCTGGGTGTCGTCCGCGCTGTTCTGCGGGGAGGTCGTGACCGACACGCTGGACCTGCCGCGCACCTGGACGCCGATGGGCGTCGTGGGTGTGGGGCACCCGGCCGCACCGGCGCACCCGCGGCCGGCCCGTGACATCGCGGCGTTCGTCGTGGAGCGCTGAGCCGGGGCCGGCGCCCGGTACGGCCGCGCCGACGTCCGCCGGCGCGGAGCGGCTGGGGCCATGGTCAACGGCGCGGGGGCCTTCCGCTCGCCGGCCGGAAGGCTACGATGGCATTCACTTAATGGTCATGTTGAACTACGTACGGCTACCGTCCGGTTCATAGGACGTCCGGTTCGCGCGATCTCCGCCTGTCGGCGGACAGGCCCGATCTCGCCGATAGTGGCGGTCGGCGGCGGGTCGGGCGGACCGCGGCGGCTCAGGCGTGTTCGACACTTCGTAGGATCGGGCCCCGTGGGGAAGAAGAGCGTCGCGCGCAACGCCCGTCTGGAGGAGCTCCGCCGCGAGCAGAAGCGGAAGGAGCGCCGGCGGGCACTGCTGATCTACGGCACCTCCGGCTTCGTCGCGCTCGCCCTCCTGGCCGGGATCATCGTCTACAGCGTCTTCGACAATCGGTCGAAGAACAAGGAGCGCAGCGTCGGCTACGTCGCCGCCGCCTCCCCGGCCGCGGTCACCGCGAACTGCACCGGGATCCGCAACGACCAGTCGTACGGCAACCAGCACGTGGGAGCCACCGACACGGTCGAGTACAAGGACTCCCCGCCGTCGTCGGGCAACCACGAGTCCGACCCGCTGCCCGACGCCATCCGGTTCTACAACCCGGACTCGGGCATCCGCGCCGAGCGGGCGGTGCACAACCTGGAGCACGGCTTCGTGGTCGGCTGGTACGACGCGAAGCTGCCCGCCGACCAGGTCGAGAAGTTGCGCACGGTCGCGGCCGACGCCGGGAACCGCTTCATCGCGATGCCGTGGACGCGCAACGACTTCGCGGGCGACCAGCACTTCGTGCTGACCGGCTGGGACCGCACCCAGCGCTGCGGCACCGTCTCCGCCGACGTGGTGAAGGAGTTCGTCCAGAAGTGGGCGAACCCGCCGCTCGACGGCGTGACCTGGGACTCGCCGACCGCGGCGGAATCCGGGGCCGCGGGTGGGACTCTGAACGTCACCGAGGACGGCCCGATCGACCCGGCGGCCGCGGCCGCGGGCGGGGTGGTTCCCGGCGCCGGCACGATGACCCAGGCCCCGACCGCACCCTGAGCCGGCGCTCCGGCGCGCTCGGGGGCGCGCCGGAGCGGTCAGGCGGTGCCGGTGCGGATCGGCATGAGCAGGTAGCGGTAGTCCTCACCGTCGTCCTTGCCGGTGAGGACCGCCGGCTTGCTCGAGGCGATCTCCGGGTCGGCGGTGGCGAACCCGATGATGGCCTCGTCGCCCTCGACCGCCGCCAGGCCGTCCAGCAGGAACGCGGGGTTGAACAGCACCGACAGCTCCGGGCCGTCGTACTCCACGGGCACCAGCTCGGACGCCTGGGCGCCCCCGCCGTCCCCCGCCTCGGCCACGACCTGGCCGGCGGAGAACGTGAACCGCAGCGGCGCCGTGCGCGTCGCCACCAGTGCGACCCGGCGGACGGCGGCCGCGAGCACCGCCGTCGGCGCCGTGACGGTGAGCTCCGACGTCTCCGGCAGCAGCCGGCGGTAGTTCGGGAAGCTCCCCTCCAGCAGCCGGACGATCGTCTGCCGGCCGTTCACCGACAACCCGAAGCGCGGGACCCCGGCCTCGTCGACCCCCATCCCGAGCATGACCCGGGACGCGGTGGTCGGCAGCTTCGCCACGTCGGCGAGCAGCCGGGCCGGCACGTGCGCGACCGCGTCGGGGTCGTCGACGGTGGGCTGCCACGGGATCGTCCGGACGGCGAGCCGGTACCGGTCGGTGGCGACCATCGTCAGCCCGCCCCGGGCGATCTCGAGCCGGACGGCGGTGAGCACCGGCAGCGCGTCGTCCCGGCCGGCGGCCGGGGCCACCTGCGCGACCGCCGCGGCGAAGCCGAGCGTGTCCACCTCGCCGACCGGCGGCGGGAACGCGGGCAGCACCGGGTAGTCCTCGACGGCGAGCGCCGGGATGCGGAACCGGGCCGCGCCGCACTCGATGATCACCCTGGTCTCGGTGGCCTCGACGACCACCGGCGCGTCGGGCAGGTTGCGCACGACGTCCGCCAGCAGCCGTCCGGGCACGACGACCCGGCCGGGCTCGGTGACGACGGCCTCGACCGGGGCCCGCGCGGCGACCTCGGAGTCGAACGCGGAGACGGTGAGCGCCGGGCCCGGCGCCCGGCTCCGAGCCTGCGTCCGTGCCTGCTCCGTCGTCTCATCCTTCGCCTGGTCCCCGGCCTGGTCCTGGTCCGGGGTCGGCATGGTGGCTTCCAGCAGCAGGCCCGTCAGCACCTGCTGGGCGCCGGCGGTGGGCTTCGGCACGTACCGGGCGGCCCAGCCCGTCGCGTCGGCGAGTACGTCGCGTTCCACGCTGAACCTCATGCAGGGATTGTCGCGCCGGACAACGCCGAATCTCCGCATTCCGCAGACCGCCCACCGCTCGCGGCGGCGCGGCAGGCCTGTCACCAGGGCCGTTGATGCGACATCCCGGGGACGTGGGCGGGGCGGGAGCCGGCCGCCGCCGCCCTGCCGCCCCGCCGGCTCGACGCGCCGCCGCCCCGTCCGCTCGACGCGCCGAGGGCTCGACGGCTCGCATGGCGTGTCACGCCGCAGTTCGCGCACGCGGCGGACCAGGTTATCCGCGACGACATTGCGCCGGCTATTGCGCAGCACCTTCAGGTACCCCCGGCGAGGTGGGCGCCACTGATCGAAAAAGACCCGTCTATCGTTTCCAGTCAGTGCTACCCGTACTGCTGGGACCTGTGGGGGGAACCATCGTGGATAAGCTGACCGAAGATGCGAGCCGCGAACCGGCGCCACCGGCACGGAAAGTTCGACGAGCAACCATCGGCGGCCATAACCCTGCGCTCGACGGACTGCGTGCCCTGGCCGTCCTGACGGTGCTCTTCCACCACATGGACCTGGTGCCGGGCGGCTACCTGGGCGTCGATCTCTTCCTGGTACTCAGCGGGTTCCTCATCACGGGCCTGCTGCTGGCCGAGCGCGACCGGGAGGGCTGGATCTCGCTGCGCGCCTTCTGGGCCCGCCGTGGTTTCCGACTCCTTCCCGCCTTCTACATCTTTGTAGCAGCCGGCATTCCGCTCGTCCTTCTCGTCAAGGACACCGAAGACCAGTGGCAGTTCCTTCGCAACGGGCTCGCCGCCCTCTTCTACGTCGCCAACATCCAGCGCACACTGAATCCTCCGGACAGCGGCGCATGGTTTGGGCACGTGTGGACGCTCTCCCTCGAGGAGCAGTTCTACCTGCTCTGGCCGATCGCCCTGGTGCTGATCTGCCGCAGCGAGCGCTGGCGGCGGCGCCTGCCGGAGATCCTCATCAGCGCCGTGATCCTGGTGTTGATCTGGCGGGAGATCCTGATCGGCAGCGGCGTGTCGAACTTCCGCATCTACTTCGCGCCGGACACCCGCTTCGACTCGCTGCTCGTCGGCTGCCTGCTCGCCACCTGGCGCCACGAGGCGCTGCGTTCGGCGGCGGACGGCACCGCCGTGGCCGGCGACCTGTCCCGGGTCGCGGGCAGCCGCACCGCCCAGCTCCTGGCCCGGGCCGCTACGTTCGGCCCGGTGGGTCTGCTGGGCCTGGTGATCCTCTTCTTCACCGGTCCCGATCTGCACGGCCCGCCGAGCTGGATGGCCCGCGGTGGCTACCTGCTCGTCGCCGTGCTCGCCGCCGTCGCCGTCCTGGGTGCCGACCAGCACCGGCCCGGGTGGTACGACCGTGTGCTCAGCGCCCGTCCGGCCGCCTGGGTGGGGCGGATCTCCTACAGCCTGTACCTGTGGCACTTCCCCGTCACCGGGGTCGCCAACGACTCGCTCGTCCCCCGTTTCGGCCGCGTCCCGGCGGCCGGCGCCGCCCTCGTCGTCAGCCTCGGGCTCGCGTCGGCGTCCTACTACTTCGTCGAGCGGCCCGTGCAGCGCCGCCGGCCGGCGTGGGTGAACGCCCGCGGCACCGCGCCGCGCCGCGGCCGGACGTCGATCGTGACGCCGTCCGCCGAGCCGCTGCTCGCCACCACCCAGCCGCTTCCGGTGAACGGCGATTCCGAGCCGGTTCGGCGCGTTCACTCCTGAACCACCACCGGCCGCGGACCAGCCAGCCGCACGCCAGGTGAAATGAGCCAGCCGGCCGCAGGTGACGACTGTCAGTAATGACGTCGCCCGCGGCCGGCTGGTCGTCGTTTGGGTGCTAGCCGCCTGACGTGGCAGAACGGAACGGCCCCGCGCGGCGCGCGATTGCCTTCCGTGACGGCGCTCCAGAGGCAGGGCTTTCCGCGCCCCAGCATGCCCGGCCCAGGTGCCAACTTCTTCACAGCTTGCCCTAATATGGCCGGCTGCACATCCCTCGGTATCCGGATCGTCGCATTGCGCGCACATTGATCTGCAGGCCGTCGGCTGTCGCGGACGTCGGCGACCACTCGCGACGCGTCCTGATCCTGCGTGCCCGAGGGAGTAACCGGCGTGTCCGGAAACAGCGCACCCACGCCGAACGGCGCCGAGCCCGACCCGTTCACCGACCCGTTCGCCGATCTGGTCCTCGACGAGGCCTTCATCGCCGGAGCCACCCGATACGAGGCCCCAGCCCGGACGAGAGCCGCGGTCGCCCGCTTCGGGCCATTCGAAGACGGTTCGACGCCCTGGCGCTCGTACGGCGGCGGCCGGCCACGGCGGGCGGGAGGTGTCTCCGGACCACTGCTGGGCCGCGGACGGGCGTCCCAGCCGATTCCGGAGATCTCGCCGCGGCCGCGGTCCCGGGGGCGGATCGTGCTGGCGCTGATCAGCGTCGTGCTGCTCTCGACCACCGTCTACGGGTTCGTGGCCTCGGCCGTCGACAGTCCGCCGTCCACCACGCTCTCGGCGGACCCGCCGACCCCGGCAGGTAGTGCCTCCGGCCGCGACGCCATCGCCGAGGAATCGCTACCGGATCTCTACCGGCGGGACTGGACGGCCGGTCACTGCTACACCTGGCTCCAGCGGGACGTCTCGACCGCGGTCAACGACGTCCCCTGCGCCGGCCCGCACCTGTTCGAAGCGGTCGGCCCACTCGACGTCGGCTCCGCCTATCCCGAAGGGGCGACGTACCCGTCGCCGGCCGAGTGGGTAGTGCTCGGCAGGCGGCAGTGCGAGCCGCTCATCACCGCGTATCTCGGCTACGGGCTCGACCCGTTCGGGCGCTTCGGCACGAGCGTCCTCCACCCCAAGGAAGCGGAGTGGGACACCGGCGAGCGGGACATCGTCTGCGGCCTCTCACTCCATCCCTCTCCCACGGCACCGTACGAGGTGCCCGACCTCGAAGGACAGGTCCGCGGAGCCGACCAGGCGCTGACCTATCCCACCGGGACCTGCTTCCGCACGAACGCCGAGGGCCGCAACGAGGTGGTCCCCTGCGAGCAGAGCCACCATTCGCAGAGCGTGGGCACGGCGACCCTGGCGGACACCGCCGAGGGCGCACCGAACAGCGCGCCTCTCTCGGCGGAGCGGCTCGACGAACTCATCGACGCGGCCTGCGCACCTCGCATCGCGCCCTATCTCGACCGGGGATTCGGGGGCGCGTCCGTACAGGGCGGATCGCATTCCCTCCCCCCGGCAAGCTGGTGGGTGGGAACCCGATCCACCACCTGCACCGTGAGCCTCGTCGACCGGAACGGCAGAAAACTGGAGACGACCGGCCTGCTCAGCCCGGACGACGACTCGGGGTCGTTCAAAGCGAACGTATGACAGCGGATCCCCTACCTGCTCCGCCCGAGCCGGAATCGAGCGGTGACCGCACTCGAACGTTACAAAAATTCTGGAGAAAAACGTCATGAGAAAAACCCGGAGGCTTACGGTAGCCGGGCGGAGTCGGCCGTTTCGGCCCGACATCGCAGGCCGCCCACGCCCACGCTCCGGCAGCCGCGGGCGGGCGGGCATCGTAACCGGACTGGCATGCCTTGTCCTCGCAGGCTGCGAACCAGGTTCACCGTCCCGGCCCGCCCCGATCAGCGCGCAGGTTGACGGAACACAGCATTCCGCACGGGGCGGTCCGGCGACGACGGCACCAACCTCCGGAACGCCGCACGACTTCCAGGTCGTCATTCCGGGTCAGACCTCGGCCCACGGCACTGCCGGAACTCCAGAACGGCCCTCGGCCCCGGGTGCTCCCGGAACCATGTCGCCCTCGGGGGCGGTGGCGTCCCCTTCGCTCCCAGCACCTGGCCCTACGGCGCCAACTGGTCATGGACCAGTCCCGCCGCCTCCCCCGGCTCCGACGGTCCTACCCAGGTCGGCACCGCCGCCGGTGCCCGGCCCGGCACCCCGCCCGACGACCCGAGCGGCGACGACACCACCGGCAGCTAAGGCCACAGTTCCGAACGTGCGCGGCCTAACCCGATCGGAGGCGACAGACACTCTTCATCGGGCCGGATTCTACAACATCTCCTTCTCCGAGGGATGCAGCACAAACGGAGAGCACGAAAAAGTCAATGGCCAGACTCCGGAGGCGGGCACTCCGACCACCTTTGACGCCCCGGTCGGCATGCACATCCATATTCTCAACTGCGTATCGATCCCGGACGTCGTGGGCATGCCGATGGGTAGCGCCGTCGACTATCTCGGCAGGCTGGGTTGGACACCCGTGGCCGGCCAGGGATGCGCCGTGGGCGACAACAGCGTGGTCGCGGCGATGACCCCGGCCAGTGGTTCCTACGCCCGACCTGGATCCCGAATCCAACTCGATCCGAAGTGCCGCTGAGCCATTCAGTGTGTCCGAAGGAGTAACCGGGGTGCCCGGAAGCAACAACCGCAACAGGTTCACATCGGTGGGCAACCGAGCGGCCCGGCTCTCCCGGCGGCTCCTACGACTCCGACAGCTGCGGGCGGCCGAGTGGCGCGATCACCTCACGACCATCGCGATCAACGCTGTTCTCCTTGGCGCCGTGATCTACGGGCTGGTCGCGCTGCACGGAGACCGCGCCGCGGACCGCGGGTCCGACGCGGCGGAGCAGACCGCCCCGGCGACCATCGACCCGATCGGACCGTCGACGACGGCATCCCCGAGCGCCGACGCCGGCGTCGAGTTCCTGCAACAGGACTACCAGCCCGGCCGGTGTTACTCCTGGCAACAGCATGTCGACTCGACCTCGACCCAGGACGTTCCCTGCGCGGGTGTCCACTACTTCGAGGCGGTCGGCGACACCCGCATCCGGCCGGATCATCCGAGCGACGGCGCCTATCCCACCCCCGAGGAGTGGGATGCCGTCACCGACAAGCACTGTCTGCCCATGATCGAGAAGTATCTGGGCGGCCCGCTTGACCCCGCCGGGCGTTTCTCCGCCGGCCTGATCCGACCCCAGAAGCCCGGCTGGGAGATCGGCCAGCGCACGATCACCTGTGGCATCACCGCCGGCATGACCGAATTTGATCCGCCCGCGTTCCGCCCGTTCGAAGGCAGCGCCCGTGGCGCCGACCAGTCCATGACGCACACCGCCGGAAGCTGCTTTCGCCGTGCCGGCGACGACGGGCTGGTCGAGGCTCCCTGCGAACTCCCCCATCACGCGCAGAGCGTAGGAGCGGTGAGCGCGCCGGAGACTCCGGACGGGGCCGCGCCGTCCGATACCTGGCTCAACGAGAAACTCGGGCCGCGGTGCGGCGACCTCGCCGCCCCGTACCTGGAGATCGGCCGCTTCGACGGCGCGCTCGTCGAGCCGCAGTGGAACCTGATCGCGCCGGAGAGCTGGCGTGCCGGGAGTCGCCGCACCACCTGTTTCATCGGATTCGCCGACGAGGCCGGTTCCCCCATGACGGTCACCGGTGTCATGACCACGCCAGTCGTCTGAGCACAGCCGCGACAGCCCATCATTCCGGACTGCTCGGACCGCACTCGTCGTGCAGTCCGACGCCGGATATCGATCTGACCCCAACATCCTGGAGAAAGAATGAGAAGGCTTCTCGCCGATTCCCGGAAGAGACCGGTTCGAACCGGTAGACCAGGGGAACCAGGCCGTCCCGGCCGATACCTGGTCCGATGCAGGCAGGTCGGCGTCGCCGCCGGGCTGGCCTGCCTGATCCTGGCGGGCTGTGAACCGGTCGCCGGCGGAGGGCCCGCTCCCTCGACGAGCGGAACCCCCGTCACGACCGGCTCACCCGGCCCGACGCCCACGAACACCGCGCCCCCGACGCAGTCCTCACCGTCCGCTCCGGCCTCACCGGAGACCACACCCTCGCCCGCCCCCACAGCAGACCCGACCGAAACGACACCGACGAGCTCGCCCGGGACGACGGACATTCGAATCACGCCAAAGCTGACCGTCTCCTTCATGTACCACGCGTCGTACATCAATACCCACATCACCATCGCGAATCCCGACAATCCCACCCAGGGCCCGATGCCCACCGGCACGGTCACGATTTACCAGGAAGCGGCGGCCATCGCGACGGTCCCCCTGGAGCACGACCCGTTTTCCGAGTTTCAGGACGCGGTCGCGCGGTGGAACAAGGACGTGGTGACGGGAAACCATGAATTCCGTGCCTCATACAGTGGCGACGAGCATTACCATCCCGGAGCCACGGAGTTCACCCACGAGGGACCAGCATCGGCGCTACAGGTCACGGTGCCCGAAAAGGTGATCACCGGGCAGACCCTGGTCGTGGACATCTCCCTGGACAAGGGTGTTCAGACCGCTCCTGCGACGGGCACCTTCGAGGTCCGGTGGGGCTTCGAGACCAGAACCGCTCCCGCGTCCGCGGACGGAAAAGCACAGGTCACTTTTCCCGTGTTCGCGGCCAGTCCGCCTGGGAGCGCCTGGTGGGTTGACGTCAAATACATCGACGACCCGGTCTATCAGCCCACGCAGGCCCAGAAGCCCATCCTGATCTATCCGGCTGACTGACGCCGACCTGGTGCCGCGCCGCCCTCGATATCCCTGGACGGCGCGGCGCCTCGCCGGCACACCGATCGAATGCCCGCCGTTGGGCTCCAACAAAACCAATCTCCCGAGGAGACGCCGGCATGCCCGGGGACAGCGCGCCGCCCGCGCCGAAGAACGACGGCAGCAGCAACAGCGACGGCGGCAAGGACGATGGCGAGCGGGATCCGTTCGCCGGGCTCGTCCTCGACGAGACCTTCGTCGCCGGAGCCACCAGGTACGAGGCACCCGCCCGCACCAGAGCCGCGATCGCCCGCTTCGGACCGGTCGAGGAAGGACGCCCAGCCTGGCGACCGGGCCCGTCGCCTCGCCGGCGGCGAACACCATCCCGACAATCGCTCGCGACGACCGCACGCCCCCGGGCCTGGTCACCCGGCCGCATCGTCCTCGCACTGATCAGCATCGCGTTGCTCGGCTCCACCACCTACCAGTGCGCCAGGTCGAAAGCCGACAACCCACCACCCACCGCGCTGTCCGCCGACGCCCCGAGAGCGTTCTCTTCCCCCGGCGATCCGGCCACAGACGCCGACATCAGCCCAGACCTGCACCGGTGGGACTGGAAGCCCGGCCGGTGCTACCGCTGGCCCCAGGCGGCGGTCGACGTCCCCGTCGACGACGTCCCGTGCGCCGAGCCGCACCTGTTCGAAGCGGTCGGCCCCCTGGATCTGGAACCCGCCTACCCACAGGACGCCCCGTACCCGTCGGTGTCGCAGTGGACCGACATCGGGGAACGCCACTGCGGCCCGCTCATGACGCCCTACCTCGGCCGCCCGATCGACCCCTTCGGGCGCTTCGCCGCGAGCCTGATCCGCCCGCCGAAGTCCGGTTGGGAAGCCGGTGGCAGAAAGGTCGTCTGCGGACTGATCTTCCGGGGCAGTAGCAAAAGCGACAACATGTGGATCCTGAGCACGTTCTCGGGCAGCGTCAGGGGCGCCGACCAGGCACTGACCTACCCGCCGGTCACCTGCTTCCGCCACAGGGTCGACAACCATCAGGATCAGGTCCCGTGCGACCAGAGCCACCACACGCAGAGCATCGGAACGGCAACGCTGCCCGACACCACCGACGGCGGCCCGCCGTCACCCGAACGTTTCGACGAACTCGCAAAAGCCGCCTGCATGCCCCACGTCGCGCCCTACCTCGCCCATGACTTCGGCGGCGCTGCCGCCCAAGGCGGATGGCACCTGATTCGTCCCGAAAGCTGGCGCGCGGGAACACGATCCACCACCTGCACGGTCGGCCTCGTCGACCAGGCAGGCAAAGAAGTAGAGACGACCGGGCCCCTCAGCCCCACGGACACCTCGGGGACATTCACCGCATAGCCGTGGTGGGCCCTCGCCGCCGGCCAGGTCGTCGACACCAGTGGTGCCGGAGCCTTCATCCAGCCGGCCGGCACCAGGCCCCGCAGTTCGCCGTCGCTGTCGGTCAGCTGTACCTGCCCGTCGACGGGGCCGCTTCCGCGATCCCGAAAGCCGCTGAGACACCTTCCTCGATCTCGAGCCGCGCCAGTTGTGGGTCGCTCGCAGTAGGTGCGAGATCGGTGGAGACTTCCGTCGCGGCCACGCGCAGTCGGCCCCGGTCTCCAGGCACCAGGGTGGTATCGATCTTCCGCCACCTTCCGGTGCCATCCCGGAAGTTCGTCGGACCGAGCGACATCTCTGATGTGTACGTACCGTCCGGGTTACGGAAGACGCTCGTCGTCTCGGTTCGCCGCTCCGCGACTTCGACCCGACCGGCCTTCGGGGCCGCGGTTTGCCCCGCGTCAGGCGTTGGCGGGTCCTTGACGACTGCCTCGTCGATCGGACCGATCTTCGCCGTCACCGAGGTCGGGGCCGCTCCTCGCTCGTTCCTCGCAGCCGGCTTCTCGAACGTAAGCGGCTTGTCGACGGTGGTGGATACGGCGCCCGGCAGGTCGGGGACGGCCTTGTCGACCGCCGCCGGGGCCGGGGCCTCGACGGACTGGGTCGCCTCGGTCGGGACCTCGTGGTCGCGGCCGTCGGCGGAGCCCGAGCTGCTTTCGGGCAGGCCCATGTCCCGGAAGGGGTTCTCGAGTGCGACCGGGCGGCGGCCGCCGCCGGTGCGCTCGACGACGATCATCGCGACGACCAGGATCACCGGGATCAGCAGCAGCGAGATCGCCCGGAGTCGGCTCGGGCGGGCCCGGCGACGCCGGCGGCGGTGCGCGCGCTTCCGGGTCCGGGTCCGGGCGGGAGGCGGGGTCGGGGGCAGGCAGGTGCCGGCCGGGCATGGAGGGCTCCGAGATCGTGAGGGTGTCCGTGTGCGCGGACGTCCGGGAGTGGGCACGGTGACGAGCCGTGCCGGGAGACATCGCGGGCACGGGTGAGACCCGTGGCCGCCGCGTGTGCGGTACGCGGCGGCCACGGGGGCCGGGACGGCGGGCTCGGATGGCACCGGCCGGTTACGGCGTCGCCGAAGGTGGGCATGCGGCGGCGCCGTGACCGCCCGCCGGGAGGGGAACCCGGCAGGCGGCACGCATCAGGGGACGGGAGACGGCGGGAGGACGGAACTCAGGGCGCGAGCAGTCGACGTGACGAGCCGGGAAACGTGACGGGTCGGGAAACGTGACAAGTCGAAAAGCGGTCCGGCGGAAATCACGCCGGTGACCTGCGACCGCGAAAGCAGGCGCAGCAGAGATCACGGGCAGTGCGAACTACGACGGGCGACGGGAATCCCGAGCGAGCCACCGCGCTGTGGGCTGGACGGGCGACACGGACCGCGTCCCGGTGGGCTCCGGAACGTGGTCCGTCGACCGGGAGCCGGCCAGAGCCGACATCCGGTGTCCGAATGTTTGCGGAGCGCAGCATTGCACAACTTTTGCTGCCCTGCCAAGCGGTCAGTGCAGGATCAAATACCTCTGGTAGGAGGATTTACGGACGGTGACCGGCCCGGATATTCCACGCTCATGAGCACGCCTGCGCGACGCGGCGCACGAGCCACGCACGGGCCGTCCTGGGCCAGCGGGCCGACATCGGCCCAGCCCAGCCCTCCTCCGGATGACATTCGACCGCAGATGCACCGATGATCAACAATGCGTGATCGTCGCGCCGAGTCACAGACAGCCCAACCAGGCAACTCTTTCGACCTAAACTGTTATCAAGATAACAATCAGCGCCGAACCCTCCCGTTTCGGTAGCAGATAGTCCGGACTTTCTGTCACAGTCCTGTCTCACAACGCATCGTTCCGGCACCAACGTGGCTCGTAGTCGGCGGTCCGCCGCCGTGAGCACCTCAGAGTTCCTCACGGAGAGTGATGACCTAGAGAGCCGGCAGCCCGCTCCGGGCCGGTCTCGTGTGCCGGTCCGTGGCCCTCGAGCAGCCGTGCGGCTTCCGTCACAGCCGCACGGCGCCCGCCTGGTCCGGTGGTCGGCGAGGTTTCGCCTCCGCCGGACCAGGCCGTCCACAGACCCTGAACAGGTATTTCTTTCTCACGCGCCCCCGCGTCCGGTAGGCGGAGCACTGTCCGTCGGACGCCTCCGATCCCAGGAGTAGCGTGCCGGTGAGCCGTCATCGCCGACCTCATGAATCCCCGACCGGTCCTTCCTCTGTGCGCGAATCATCAGGTCAGCGTGTTCAGTTCAACGAGCACGGAAAGTCACGCGCACCCAGGCAGGACGCGGGTCGTCATCGTCCGCCGGGGAAAGCAGTCGCAGAAGCGGGGGCGGGCATTTCTTTCGCCCGGACCGGGGTTTTACCGGCTGTCGTTTCGGGCTCGACACCGACACCGACACCGACACCGACACCAGCGCCATCCCCGGCACGTGGACCAGGACCGCGCCCGGCCGGTTCGGCTCGGAGGCGGGGCGGCCCGGCGGCGCAGGGCGGGTCGACCGGTGGAACCGCCCGGCACCGACGCCCCCCGCCATCCGACGAGCCTGCCTCCAGGCCCCGGGGCGCCAGGCACGCCAGGCCACCCCGACAGGCGCCGGCGCATCGGAGCCGGCGGTCGGGCGTGGTCCGCATGACGATGCTGCCGACCGCGCTCGCGGCCGCCCTGCTGTTGTTCTGCACCGCGGGGACACCCCGCGACGACGGCGGTGGTGGCGACCGCGACCAGCTCGGCACCACCAGTCCGCCGCCGGTCCGCCCGGGCGACTGGGCCATGCCCGAGCTGGTCCCCAACGGTTCGACCGCGGCGCCCGACCCGGCCACCCTCACCTCGCGGTCGCTCGCCGAGGACGCCACCGCCGACCCGGCCGACGTCCATTCGACGATCACCCTGACCGCCGCCGCACGGGGCGTCCCCGCCCGCCTGCTGGCGGCCTACAAGGAGGCGGCGGACCGGCTCGCCGAGGACGCGCCAGGCTGCCATCTGCCCTGGGAGCTCCTGGCCGCCATCGGCAAGGTCGAGTCCGGGCACGCCTCCGGGCGGCCCATCGCCTCCGGGCGGCCCATCGCCGCCGACGGCACCGTCACCCGCCCCATCATCGGCCCGCCCCTCAACGGCGGCGGCGGCACCGCGCTGATCCGCGACAGCGACCGCGGCACCCTGGACGGCGACACCACCTACGACCACGCCGTCGGGCCCATGCAGTTCATCCCGACCACCTGGCGGGCGGCCGGCCGCGACGGGAACGGCGACGGGCGCAAGGACCCGCACAACATCTACGACGCCACCCTGGCCGCGGGCTACTACCTCTGCGCCCACGGCCGAGACCTGGCCGACCCCGACCAGCTCCGCGCGGCGATCCTCGCCTACAACCCGTCGGACGCCTACGTCCGCACGGTCCTGACCTACCTGAACGGCTACCGGCAGGGTGGCGCAGCCGTGCTGCCCCCGTCCGCACCCGCGCCTGCGCCCGGATCCGGGTCAGGGTCCGGGTCAGGGTCTCCGACCCTTGACGGCGTCCCGATCGTGGAGATGACGCCGAACGGTCAGGGCGGCGAACCGTCCAGCCCGCCGGGCACGCCTCCGCCCACTGCGACGCCGAGCCCGACGCCGCCACCGCCGGCGGGGTGCGAGCCACTGCGCGCGGCCGACCTCACCGTCACCCTCACGGACCTCGATCCCGACGTCGCGGGCTACGAGTCGCTCGATCTCGCCGCGAGCCGCACGCCGTGGACGGACGTCGACGTCACCGTCGAGACGGAGGCGGACACGACGGCCGGCACGGCGATCACGACGAGCCGGCGGACCGTGCCGGCCGGCAGTGGGAGCACCGCACCGGCGCTGCTGGTGCGGATCCCCGGCCCCAGCCTCGCCGTCGCCAAGCTGGCGGACGACAGCATCGTGCTCACCCTCACCGTCGAGCCCGCGGACGGGGCCTGTCCCGCGGTCGTGCGCCTGCGCATCCGCAACGTCCATCCGGACTCGTTCGCCCCGCCGGCCGCCCCGCCACCGACCAGCGCGCCGCCGACCACCGCACCTCCCCCCGCCACGCCGCCGCCCGCCGGCACGCCATCCACCGCGCCGCCCACCACCACACCGCCGACGGCCCTGCCGCCCACCACGCAGCCCGCGACCACGCCGCCCACAGCCGGGGAACCGGCCACCGCGCCGCCCGGCGAGGCACCGCCCGCCACGACCCCGCCGGCCGGTTCGCCGCCGGCCGGTTCGCCGCCGGCCGGTTCGCCGCCGGCCGGTTCGCCGCCGGCCGGTTCGCCGCCGGCTGGCGCGCCGTCCACCGCACCGACCCCGAGCACCGTGCCGCCGGACAGCACGCTCCCGAGCACGGTCCCGACAAGCACCATGTAGAACAAGCCCGCCGGACGGCGCGGCAGCGGCCGGACGGTGCAGTCACGCGCACTTCGCCGTAAGTAGTCCCAGAACCACCCGGCGCGGTCCAGACTTGCGATCGTGCCGGCTAACGCCCTCCATGCACTCGACACGGTCATGGTGCGCGCGTTCGCGGTTCTCCGTGTGCTGAACGTCGCCGTTCTCGTCGGCTACGTCATCGTGTGGTGGTCCTGGTATGCGGAGCATCCGGCCGGGCTCGCCGCGGCCGTGGTCACCGCGGCCTGGGGTGTCGTCTTCGTGGTGGTGTGCCTCACCCGGCAGGCGCTCCCCCGCCGCCTTGTCGCCGGGAACGTGGCCCTCGCGATCGTCACCGGTGCCGGCGCGGTGCTCTGGCTGCCTCCGGATTCGGTAGGCGGCTTCGGCACCTGGGTGTTCTCCACCGCGACCCACGCGGCGGTGGTCGCCGCGGCTGTGTACGGCCGCCGCACCCACGCGGTCGTGGTCGCGGCGATGGTCGCGGCGCTCCTCGGCGGCGCGGCGGTCGCTCAGGCCACGTTGGACGATCCCGCCCTCGGCGGGAACCACACCCCGCTGAAACGAGTGGTCATCGGAGTCGTGCTGCTCGCCGGGCTCGCGCAGCTCTTCCGGCTGGCCGTCGCCCGACTGCGGGCGATCGCGCTCGACGCCGATGCCCGGCTGACCACGGCCGCGGCCGAGCAGGAGGTGGCCACGGTAGCCGCGGCCCGGCTGCGGGACGAGCGCGAGCGGGAGCGGGTGCTGCACGACACCGTCCTGAACACGCTCACCGGCATCGCCTGGGGCGGCGGCGCCCCCCAGGACGGGTCGGGCGGGGCGCCGGTAGGGCCCGGGCACCTCACCGGTGAACAGTGCCGCCACGCGATCGAGGCCGTCCGGTCGATGCTGGACGGCACCGCCGCCGGAACGCGCGACCTGGCCCAGCCGATGCGGCGGGTGGTCGCCGTCGCGCGGGCCCGCGGCCTGCGTGTGGACGTCCGCGCCCTGCCCACGACGGATCTTCCCGACGAGGTGGTGGCGGCGCTGGCCGGGTCGGCCCAGGAGCTCCTCGCCAACGTGCGCCGGCACGCCGGGACGGACCGCGCCGCGCTCGAGGTGCGCTGGCGGCGCGCCGACGGGGCGGTCACCGTCATCGTGTCGGACGAGGGGATCGGGTTCGCGGCCCGGGCCGTCCCCGGCGACCGGCTCGGCCTGGCCCGGTCGGTGCACGCACGGATGACGGAGATCGGCGGGCAGGCCACCATCACCTCCGAGCCCGGTCGCGGGACCACCGCCCGGCTGACCTGGAGCGGCGGGGAGACAGGCGGTGGACGGCCGGCGGGCCACCACGCCGCCCGTCCGGCCAGCCGCCGGCCAGCCCACCGCAGGGGCATGCGCCCGCGGCCGCGGGGACGGTGGGCCGGGTACCGGTGGACAGCGGTCCGCGTCGCCTCACGAGCCCGATCCGCCCTACCGGGCAGATCCGCCGCACAGACCCGAACCGCCTCGCGGGTACGGGTTCCGGCCGGCACCACCGCGGCCGAACTCCGGGACTCCTACGCCGCCGGCCTGCGCCGGACGGTCGCCGCCGTGACGGCGATCTGGTTCACCAGCACCGTCTTCGTGCTGGTCCTCGTCGCGCCGTCCAGCCGGTCGGTGCCCGCCGCTGTGCTGCACTGGCTGTCGATGGCCCTCGTCGTGCTGCCTGCTGCCTGGACCGCCTACCGCCGGCCGCTGCGCCGCGCCGAGGCGATCATCCTGATGGTGCTGGCGCTCGCGGTGACGGCGGCGGTCGGCTTCAACATCGCGCCCACCCACACCGACGCCGCCGCGGGGACGGGCGGGCCGCCAAGCAGGATCAGCACCTGGCCGGTTCTCATCCTGCCGCTGCTGCTGGCGCTGCTCGCCGTGTCCCGGCTGTTCGTCGAGTGGATCGTGGCGATCGCCGCCACCGTGACGGTGCTCGACCTGCTCGTGCTCAGGGGCGCGGGCACCGGGCCGCTCGCGCTCGCGCAGCTGCTGACCGCGACGAACGGTCAGATCGCGATCCAGGTCATGGTGTCGATGGGCGGTCCGCTGCTGCGGCGCACCGCGGACCAGGTCGCCCGCGCCGTGGAGGCGGAGACCGCGCAGGCCGCGGCCACGCGGTCCACGGCCGCGATCCGGCAGGACCGGGCCCGCGGGCTCGCCACGGTCGAGCGGGAGGTGCTGCCGCTGCTGGAGGCGGTCGCCGACGGGCTGCTCGACCCCGGTGACCCGGCGGTGCGCGAGCGGTGCGGCCGGCACGCCACGGCCGTCCGGCGGGCGCTGGTGACGGGTGCGACCGGGGCGCTGGGCAGTCTCGCCGAGCCCGTCTTCGAGGCGCGGGCGCGCGGGCTGGACCTTGAGGTGCAGGTGGTTGGCGAGGCACCGTGGATTCCCGCGCGGGTGAGCGAGCGGCTCGCCGCCGTGCTGCCCGGGCTGCTGCGCGCCGTCCCGGCGGCGGGGGCGGAGCACGCCGTCCTCACGCTGATCTGCGAGGAGGGCGACGGGCGGCTGTTCCTGACCTATCCGGCGGCGGCCCCGCCGGAGCTGACCGCGCTGACCGGGATCGCCGGTGGCGAGGTGTTCCCGGTCAGCGAGGTGCTCTCGGTCAGCGCGGACGCCGACGACGGCCAGGTGTGCGTGGAGGTCGCCTGGTCGGCCGGCCGGGAGGTCAGGCTCGGTCGGAGCTGAAGCCGCCCGGTCGGCCGGGAGGTCAGGCCCGGTCGGAGCTGAACCGGACGGCGCCGGCGCCGAGCACCGCGCCCGGGAACACCCTGGCCCCGGCGCGCAGCTCGTTGCCCGGCTCGATCACGGCGCCGTCGCCGATGACGACGTTCTCGAGCACCACCCCGTTGCCGATCACCGCCTCGCGTCCGACGACGCTGTCGCGCACATACGCGCCCGCCCCGACGGACGCCCGGTCGAACAGCACCGAGCCGTCGATGCGCGCGCCGGTGCCGACCGAGGCACCCGCCCCGATCGTCGAGCCGCCGCCGATCTTGGCGTCGGTGGCCACCGTGGACCCGGGCAGCACGAGGCGGTCCCCGACCGGGCCGGGCAGCGCCGAGGACGGCATCCGCCCGGTGACGAGGTCCCGCGAGCCCAGGACGAACGCCGCCGGGGTCCCGAGGTCGAGCCAGTAGGTGTCGTCCGGGTAGCCGACCACCGGCACCCCGGCGGCGAGCAGGGACGGGAAGGTCTCCCGCTCGACCGAGACCGGACGTCCCGCGGGAATGGTGTCGATGAGCGAGCGGCGGAAGACGTAGCAGCCGGCGTTGATGAGGTTGGTGGGGGGATCGGGGGTCTTCTCGAGGAAGGCGGTGACCCGGCCGGCGGGGTCGGTCGGGACGACACCGAAGGCCCGCGGGTCCTCGACCCTGGTGAGGTGGAGGGTGACGGCCGCGTCGGCGGTGATGTGCCGCTCGACGAGGGCGCCGATGTCGAGGCCGGAGAGGATGTCGCCGTTGAAGATGACCACCGGCTCGTCGGCGCCGGAGCGCAGCCGGCTGGCGACGTTGCGGATGGCGCCGCCGGTGCCCAGCGGCTCGGTCTCGGTGACGTATTCGAGTTCGAGGCCGTGCCCGGAACCGTCACCGAAGTGCTCCTCGAAGACCTCGGCCCGGTACGAGGTGGCGAGGACCACCCGGGTGATTCCCGCGTCGCGGGCACGGGCGAGCATGTGGGCCGTCACCGGCACGCCGGCGACCGGCAACATCGGCTTCGGCGCCGACATCGTCAACGGGCGGAGACGGGTTCCCTGCCCGCCGACCAGCATCACTGCGTCCATGAGGCGTCAGTGTCGCAGAGCACGTCCGAGTCGGTTGCGTGTGCCCGGCCGGGTGACCCCCATGCTCAACGAGAGGCCACAGGCTGGACACGCATCGTCGGGTCGACGTTCATGTCCCGCAGTGGCCAACGTGGCCTCAGCGTGGCTTGCGGGCGGAGGTGAGCAGCTCGGCGGACCGGGTCGCGCGCGCGCCGGCGCTGTCGCGCGCGAACGCCAGCGCCAGCGCCAGCCGCGCGCCGAGGCCGACGGTGAGCGCCACGCGCAGCGGCAGCTGGCCCGGCCTGTCGTACTGCCGGCACAGGTAGCGGATCATGCTCCGGTGGTGGGCGACCACCATCTTCCGCGACGACCGCTTCGTCGAGTGCCCACCGAGGTGCTCGACGACCGCCGACGGGACGTAGACGAGCTGCCGGTCGGCCAGCCCGATGCGCCGGCCCAGGTCGACGTCCTCCATGAACATGAAGTACGACTCGTCGAAACCGCCGACGCCCTCGAAGACCTCCCGGCGCAGCAGCTGGCAGGAACCAGAAAGCCAGCCGGCCGTCATCTCCCGCGGGGCCCCGCGCTCGCGGCGGTAGGACGCCGTCCACGGGTTCGTCGGCCAGCACCAGCCGAACAGGGCGTGGCCGATGCCACGCCCGAGGGAGGGCAGGTCGCGGGCGGAGGGGTAGAGGGCACCGTCCGGGTTGGTGATGCCAGGGCCGAAGGCGCCGCCACCGGGCCAGCGGTCGGCGGCGGCGATCAGCTCGTCGAGGCTGCCGGGCGCGAAGGCGATGTCGGCGTTGGCGACAAGCAGCCAGGGAGCGGAGGCTCCGGCCGCCCCGCGGTTCGCCGCGGTGCCGTAGCCGAGGTTGCGGCCGGGGCGCAGCAGGGTGACCTCGGGCCGCTCACCGGCGGCGCGGGTGCCGACATCCACCTGCGGCGAGTTGTCGACCACGACGACCTCGTAGGGGCGGGTGGTCGACTTCGTCAGCGAGTCCAGGAAGGTCCCGATGATCTCCCCGGAACGGAAGGTGACGACGATGACCCGGATCTCCGCCTTGTCCACCGGGGAACCGTAGCGCGTCAGCCGCCGGCCGCCGCACCGGCCCGGTAGGCCGGGTGGTCAGGCGTCGGACCGGGGTGGTTCAGGCGTCGGCCACCGCGCGGGCGTAGCTCGCCAGGTGGGCCTCCGCGGAGGCCGCCCAGGTGAACTCGTGGGACCGGGCGAGCCCGGCCGCGGCGAGCTGGGCGCGACGCTCGGCGTCGTCGAGCAGCGCGCTCATCTCACGGGCGATCGAGTCCGGGTCGGGCTGGGTGTAGGCGACCGCGTCGCCGCCCACCTCGGGCAGCGAGAGGCGCGGGGTCGTCAGCACGGGGGCGCCGCAGGCCATCGCCTCCAGCACCGGCAGGCCGAAGCCCTCGCCGTGCGACGGATAGGCGACCAGCTCCGAACCGCCCAGATAGCCCGGGAGATCGGAGAAACGCAGGTAGCCGGGCCGGATCACCCGCAGATGGCTCGGCACCGAGGCGACGGCCGCGTCGACGTCGTCATCCCAGCCGGAACCACCGGCCAGCACGAGCGCCGGGGGCTCGTCGCGCCAGTGCACCGCCTCCGCCCAGCCGCGAATCAGGTTCGGGACGTTCTTGCGCGGCTCGAGCATTCCGAGGAAGGCCACGTAACGGGTGTCACCGAGACCGAGGCGCAGCCGCACCCGGCGCCGGTCCTCCTCCGTCGGCGGGTGGAACGTGGTCGTGTCCACCCCGTGATAGGCGACGTCGGTCGTCGTCGACTCGCCCTCGAGGACGCGGACGAGCTCGTCGCGCGTTGCCTTCGACGGGACGATGATGCGGCTCGCCCGGCGCACCGCCGTCCGCATCGCCGACCGGAAGAACGTGCCCTTCACCGCCGTGTGCATCTCCGGCTCGGTGAAGAAGGTGACGTCATGGATCGTCACGCACACCGGCCGCTGCGCGCGCAGTGGCATCGTGTAGTGCGGCGAGTGGATGACGTCCGCATTGACCTGTTCGGCGACGAGCGGAAGACCTGTCTGCTCCCACGCCAGCCGAGCCGGCCGGTGCGCGATGGCCGCCGGGCCCGACAGGACGGTCGCCCGCGGCGCCATCCGGCTGTAACGTTCCTCGTCCGATCGCTGGCACACCAGCGCCATGTCGGCGCCGGCCGCGCCCAGAGCAGCGACGAGCCCGTCGACATACCGCCCGACACCACCGCGGTCGGCCGGAACCGAGGTCGCATCAACGAGCACCCGGGGTCCCACGGCGCTCCTTCCGAGACGTGCCGCCTGATTCAGTGTGGCCGCTTGCTTCTCAACGGGGGCAACACTACGCCCGCCCGTCGTCGGCGACGGACACGGCAGGGGAGCCGCTGATTCGACGGTAGAGCTCCCAGCACGATCGCGCCGCCCCATTCCAGGTATATCCCGCCGCGCGGACCCGTCCGGAACGCGACAGACGACTGTGTAGCCGGGGATTCTGGACGATACGCGCGAGCGCCTCGGCGAAGCCGGCCGGATCACCGATCCGGGCCACCAGTGCCGCGTCGCCGGCGACCTCGACAAGAGCCGGCGTGTCGGAGACGACCACCGGCACCCCGTGCGCCATCGCCTCGATGACCGGCAGGCCGAAGCCCTCGGAACGGCTGGGCGCTACCAGCATCGTCGCCCGCGAGAGCACGACGGCGAGATCTTCGTCACTGATCCGGCCGAGACCAAGGAATCGCCCGGACGCGGCAAGATCGGCGAAACCCCCCGGCCCGGTCGCGTCGGGACCGAGATCACCCCATCCGGCGGCCCCGACGTGCACCAGCGGAAGGTCGGGGGCGTCCGGATGGCGCAGGGCGGCAAGCAGGGTGTCCAGGCCCTTGCGCGGCTCCATCGTCGCCAGGGTGAGCAAATACCCCCGTTCGGGAAGGCCCAGCCGGGCGGCCCGGCGGTCCGCGTCCGGCGGCACCCGCAGCACCGCCTCGGCGACCCCCTCACCGATCACGTGCAGCCGCTGCGCGTCAATCGGCAGATGCTCCCGGATGTCAGCCGCGACGGCCCGGGTCGGCACGATCACCGCGTCGGCGTGGCGGGCGACCCGCTCCCCCATCTCCCGGTGCCAGCGGACCCCGTGCGGCGTCAGGGTCTCGGGATGGGTCCACGGGACGGCGTCGTGCACGGTGACCACCAGCCGCGGCCGGGCACGGGTGACGCGGGTGGCACGGTCCCACCGGACGGGTGGGGGCACGAGCAGCGTCGGCGCGTGGACGACGTCCACCCCGCCCGGGCCCGGGCCCGCGCCGCGCGCCCAGGCGGCGGCGAGCGCCCGCCGCGGCAGGCCCAGGCGCAGCGGCCCGAGGACGCCCGGCAGGGCCGCCGCGGAGGTGTCACGCCGGAAGGCACACCACCCGACGACGCCGTCCCCGGGATCCGCCGTCCGGGCCAGGGCGGCGGCGAGCTCCGCGGAGTACCTTCCGGTCCCCCCGGGGACCGGCGCCAGAATCTGCTCGACCAGGAAACCGACCCGCATCCCGCCAGTCTCCCCCGCCCCGCGCCCCCCACCGACCGCCACCCCCGCGACACAGCGCCCCCATCCCCCAGCCGGGCCTTGCCGGCCAGGCAGGGCGCAAGCCTCGGCAACTGTGGCGGGGGGGGGGGGGGCGGGG
>NZ_CASGGV010000297.1:0-56665 GCF_949319125.1 Frankia sp. Hr75.2
CCCAGCAAGGGACGCCGTTTCCTCGCCGGGCCTGAAGGCCGGGGTATCCACGGCGAGATCCCGATGACCAGCACCCGGACCGACCAGCCTGACTGGCACCTCGGATGATCGTGGCGATCGAGGGGGTCGACGGCGCGGGCAAGAACACGCTGACGTCCCGGCTGGTCGAGGCGGTGACCGCGACCGGGCGCACCGCCGGCACCTTCGCCTTCCCGCGCTATGCCGCGGGCCCGCTGGGCACGGCGGTGCGGGCGATGCTCGACGGCGACGAACGGCTTGCCGGCCTGGCCGGTTCGGCCCGCGCGACCGCGCTGCTGTTCGCGCTCGACCGGGCGAACGCCCTGCCCGAGCTGGCGAGGTGCGTGGCCGCGTACGACGTGCTGATCGTGGACCGCTACCTCGGCTCGAACGCGGCCTACGGAGCAGCCCGGCTGCCCGCCCCCGAGCGCGCCGAGTTCCTCGACTGGATCGCCGAACTCGAGCTGACGCGGCTGGGCCTGCCCCGGCCCGACCTGCAGGTGCTGCTGGACGTCCCGGTGGAGACGGCGCGGGCCGGGGCGCGGGCCCGCGCGGCGGAGGACACCGCCCGGGCGTTGGACACCTTCGAGAGCGACGCGGGCCTGCAGGCGCGCTGCGCCGAGATCTACCTGTCGCTGGCCGCCGACGGCTGGGTCGCGCCCTGGCTGGTCGTCGACCGCGAGTCGGGCGCTCCGAAGATCCTCAGCGCACTGTTCGACTGACGCCGGGCGCACCGTTCCGCGTTCCGCAGGACCCCGTTTCGTCCCCGAGTTGTCCCGGGATGGCGAGATGGTCCCTGACCGGTCGGACGGTAGCCAGCCGGAACTGTTTCCAGGGAACAGATCCGTCCCTGGATTCCACACCCTGCGGCCATGGCGGCGAATCAAGGCGCGATGGAAGAGTTCACCTATGGGATCACCTACGGACATCGATTTGTTGCGTGAGCTGGAACCGGTCGCCGAGACCAACGTCAACCGGCATCTCGGGCTCGCCGCCGAGTGGATGCCGCACGAGTACGTGCCGTGGAGCCTGGGCCGCGACTTCGACACGACCCCGTGGGAGCCCGGCCAGTCCTCGCTGTCCGAGGCCGCCCAGATGGCCTTCGAGGTCAACCTGCTCACCGAGGACAACCTGCCCAGCTATCACCGCGAGATAGCCGTCGCGTTCGGCCGCGACGGCGCGTGGGGGACGTGGGTGGGGCGGTGGACCGCCGAGGAGGGCCGGCACGCGATGGCCATGCGTGACTACCTCCTGGTGACCCGGGCGGTCGATCCTGTGACGCTCGAGCGTGACCGGATGCTGCAGATGCAGCGCGGCTACGACTCCGGCGGCAAGACCCCGCTGGAGGCCATGGCCTACGTGTCGTTCCAGGAGCTGGCCACCCGGGTCAGCCACCGCAACACCGGGCGGGTCACCGGCGAGCCGATCGCCGAGAAGCTGCTCACCCGGGTGGCGGCGGACGAGAACCTGCACATGATCTTCTACCGGAACCTGGTGGCCGCGGCGCTGGGCCTGGCGCCCGACCGCATGGTCCCGGTCATCCGCGACGAGATCGTGAACTTCCAGATGCCCGGCACCGGCATCCGCGACTTCGGCCGCAAGGCCCGCTACATCGCCCAGGCGGGCATCTACGACCTGCGGATCCATCACGACGACGTCGTCTCGCCCGTCCTTCGGCACTGGAAGCTCCTCGAGCTGGAGGGGCTGTCCGGCGAGGCCGCGAAGGCCCGCGACGAGATCGGCGCGTTCATGGCCGGCCTCGACGCACTGGCCACCCGGCAGGAGGAGAAGAAGGCCGCCGCCCAGGCCCGCCGCGCGGCGCGCGAGGGCCGCGAGCAGCAGACCGCGGCGGTACCGGTCGGCTGAGCCGCTGCCGACCATCGGGTGAGCATCGGCTGAGCCGGGGGAACAGCCGATCCGGGGGAACAAGGGGGCGCTGTTCGTAACTGCTGCCCGACATCCGTAGTGTCCGTGGCGTGTCGGCCGGATCATCCGGCCGCATCAGCCCGACAACGGACGGAACGGACGGAGCGCAGTGAGCGAGCATCGCGGATCCGCGCGCCGGATCTCCCCGATCCAGGCGGCGTTCGGAGTGCTGGCGGGAATCGTCCTGCTGGTCGCAATTCTGCTCAGCCAGAAGGGCGGCAGCCCGGAATCCACCGCCGCGGCGCGGTCCTGCCAGGCCGGTGACGGCGGTTCCGGCACGCCGTGCCCCTCCCCGGCCCCGACAACGACACCCACCGGCGGCACCGCCTCCGGCACTCCGAGCCCGCCCGGCTCGGGCTCCGGGATCAAGCAGCAGGGGACCGCGCCGCCCGGCTCGGGTGCCGGCGACGAGACCGTCGCGGCGGGCGGCTCGGGCACCCGGCCGGCCGGCTCGACGTCCACGGCGGGCACCCGCCCGGCCGGGGCGTCGGGATCCGCGCGCTCCCCGCGGCCGCGCCCGGGCGGCGGCCACCGCCAGGAGCCGGTCCTCGACCTCCGGCTCCCCCCGGTCCCCGTGCCCACCTGCGTCGTCGACTGCCGCTGACACCGCGGCGCCCGTCCACCGCCGCTGACGCCCCGGCACCGCACCGCAGCCGCGCCGCACCGCAGCTGCGCCGCACCGGCGTCGGCGTCGGCGTCGGCGCGGTCTCACACGTTCCTCTCACGTCGTGCGGGTTTCCTCGGTGCACGCCGTGCCCCCGCCGGCCCGCCACACCGGGGCGCGTGCCCGGACGCCGGTTGTTCGAGGATGGGTGAGATGAGGGACGCATCGCGGCCGCCGCGGTTCGGCGAGGACGCCGCCAACCCGCCACGGCCTCCTCGGGTCCTGGTCGTCGACGACGAGCCCAACATCGTCGACCTCGTCCGGATGGCGTTGCGCTTCCACGGCTTCGACGTCGTCACGGCGGCCACCGGCCAGGAGGCGCTCACCCGAGCCGCCGCCGACCAGCCCGACCTGCTGATCCTGGACGTCATGCTGCCCGACGCCGACGGGTTCGAGGTGTGCCGGCGGCTACGCGCGGACGGGGCGGAGGTCGCCGTCGTCTACCTCACGGCCCGCGACGCGCACCGGGACAAGATCACCGGCCTCACCTACGGCGGCGACGACTACATCACCAAGCCGTTCGCCGTCGAGGAGCTGATCGCGCGGGTGCGGGCGGTGCTGCGCCGGACCCGCCGTCCCGCACCGGAGCCGTCGCCCGCGTCGGGCCTGCTCACCTACGCCGACGTCGAGCTCGACCCGGACGCCCACCTGGTACGCCGGGCGGACCAGCCGGTCGAGCTCTCCCCCACCGAGTTCTCCCTGCTGCGCTACTTCCTGCACAACCCGAACCGGGTGCTCTCCCGCGCCCAGATCCTGGCCGCGGTGTGGGACCGCGACTTTGACGGCGAACCGACCGTCGTCGACCAGTACGTCAGCTACCTGCGGCGCAAGCTCGGCCAGCACGGGCCGCCGCTCATCCACACCCAGCGCGGCTTCGGCTACGCCCTGCGCGCCCCCGCGCCCGCCGCCGGCCCCGGCGCCGCGCCCGAGCACTCCCGATGACGCTTCGCCTGAAGCTCATGCTCGGCCTGGTGGCGCTGACCGCCACCGGCCTCATCCTGACAATCGTCGCGACGGTCGTCGCCCTGCGCGGCTACCTCGTCGACCGCGTCGACGTCCGGCTGCGGGCCGTCGAGCAGGTCGCCCGGCTGCCGCTGGCCGCGGTGCTGGCCGGGGCGCCCACGGGCAGCCGGCCCGTGCTGGAGCGGGCGATCGCGCCCACCGACTACGTGGTGGAGGCCCGCCGGACCGACGGCGAGATCCTACGGGTGGCGGGTCCGGCGGACCGTTCCCCACCACTGCTCGCCGAGATCGCCACGGGGAAGGCCACCGGGGAGATCACTGGAGAGACCACTGGGACGACCGCGCCGCCGGCCGACGGCACCCCGTTCACCGTGACCCACAGTGGCGAACGGTACCGCGCGGTGCTCGACCACGTCCCCGGCGGCGAGGTGCTGATCGCCCAGCCGCTGGCGACCGTCCGGGACACCCTGCGCCGGCTGGTCGTCGCGGCGGCGGTCGCGGCGCTGGTCGTGCTCGCCGCCATCGCCACACTGGCCTGGCTGCTGCTCACCCGCGGTCTGCGCCCGCTGCGCGTCGTCGCGAGCACCGCGTCCGCGATCGCCGCCGGCGACCTGTCCCGCCGGGTGCCGGAGGGCCCGCCGCGTTCGGAGACCGGGCAGCTCAGCCGGGCGCTGAACATCATGCTCGGCCAGATCCAGGCCGCCTTCACCGCCCGGGTCGCCTCCCAGAACAACCTGCGCCGCTTCGCCGCCGACGCCTCGCACGAGCTGCGCACGCCGCTGACCTCGATCCGCGGCTACGTCGACCTGCTGCGCGCCGGGATGGTCCCGCCGGCCGAGACCGACGACACCCTGCGGCGGGTGGCCGAGGAGACCGCCCGCATGCAGACCCTCGTCGACGACCTCCTCTACCTCGCGCACCTCGACGAGCTGCGCCCCCGCGACCGGGTGGACGTCGACCTGGTCACGATCGCCGAGGACGCGGCGGCGAACCTGCGGGCCGTCGACCCCGCCCGCCCGGTCACCGTCGAGGTCGAGGCCGGTCCCGAGGCCGGCCGGCACGTCCTCGGCGATCCGGACGCGCTGCGCCAGCTGCTGGGCAACCTGCTGACGAACGCCCGCGTGCACACCCCCGCGGGCACCACGGTGACCGTTCGGGTCACCGGATGGGACGCGGCCACCCCGGCCCAGGACCGCGCGGCCGTCCTGGCGGTCGAGGACGGCGGGCCCGGCATGCCGCCGGAGGTCGCGCGGCACGTCTTCGACCGGTTCTACCGGGCGGCCGGCAGCAGGGCCCGGGGCCGCTCCGGCAGCGGCCTCGGGCTGTCGATCGTCGCGGCCACGGCGGCCGCGCACGGCGGCCGCGCCGAGGTGAGCAGCACCCCCGAGGGGGGCACGACCTTCCGGGTGTACCTGCCCGGGGGCGTTTCCGACCAGACCCCCGCTGACCAGGCCTGACCTGCCGCGGACGGCCCGTTCCGGCCCGTCCGAAAGGGGCGGAAAGGGCGGTCCGGACGAAGTCGCCTGCTGGCCCTGGGCGGCGCACCCGGGTCGACGTGAGGTCTGACACGGCATCCTGACGTACCAGTGGGTGCACAGGTAATTCTGTTTCTTCTCGCATCCGGCTCACAGGCGGACGGTGTGCGCTCGGCTCAGGACCCAGCCGAGCCCGGCCGACGTGAGCGTGATCAGACGAACACGAGCACCTGGCCTCCAGCACGGATCTTCGAGGAGCCGCCATGCCGCCCGCCACGCCGCCCGCCACCAGCCCGCGCCCATCCACGACCGCCCGGGGCCCGGTCGACCGGCGTCCAGCCGTCGGGGGCCGGGCCGCGCGGCGCGGTGTCCGCCGCTCCCGCACCGAGGCGGCCGTGCTGGCGGTGATCTGCGGCGCGGTGGTGGGCACCCTCGCCGACCGGCTGGCGGCACGGATCGCCGTGTCGCGGGCGAGCCGCCGCCTCGGCGGACGTCTCGGCGAGTTCGGCGCGACGGTCCGCGTGCGCCCGCCGAGCTTCCCGTACCTGCTCAACGCCGCCACCGGACGGCCGTCCACCCTGGAGCTCTCCGCGACCGCCACCTACGGCGAGCTGCGCCGCCTGCGCAGCGGCTGCGACGCCCACGGCAACACCTGGGACGACCCGTCCTTCGCGCTGATGTCGCTGTTCGGCGGCTACGCCGGGGTGTTCGGCGACTCCTGCGGCCCGATCGTCCGACCTGACCGGGCCGGGGGCGGTGCCGGTGGCCGGGCGCGGGGCGGAGTCAGAGGCGGCGACGGGGGCGCGCTCCCGACCGGCCGCACCGACGCGCTCGACGGCCTCGGCGACTCTGAGGGCCTCGGTGACCTCGGCGGCTTCGGCGGTCCGGACGGCTTCGGCGGCCTGGACGGCTTCAGCGGCATCGAGGGCCTCGGTGAGCTCGGAGGCCGTGGCGGCGTCGGGGACAGTTGCCGCGCGCGGCGGCCATCCCCCACCCGGTGGACCGAGATCACCTACGGCGGAGACGAGCGACTGTCCATCGGCACCGAGATCGAGCTGCCGGACCGCTCACTGCCGGTACGGATCATCGGCACCCCCCTCGTCCGGGACGGCCGGCTCGCTCTGCTTCCCGAGGAGATCGTCCTGGGAAACCAGCGACTGCCCGGCGAGCTGATGACACCGGCGCACACCGCGGTCTTCGCCGAGCCGGTCGTGCTCCTGCCCTCCTTCCCCCGGGGCACCCGCCTCGCCGAGGTCGTCGCGACCCCCGAAGGCCTCCGTCTGCGCCTGGAGCAACGCGACCCCGCCCGCCGCTGACCACGGCGGCCGGGTGAGTCCCGGCTGTCACTCAACCGCCGCAGTGACTCGGCACCGTGCGTAAGGACCTGGCCGCCACGAACCGCGGTCGATCATGCTGTTCCGTGGAACACCAGAACGCCTGCGCCAACCGGCGCCGTACGTCGGCTCGGGTACGAGCGGATACGTCCGCGGACGGATGACCGCCCTGCCTGAGGTCGCTACCGTCGGAGCGGTGGAGGGAACCCGGCGAGCCGAGGGAGCCCCGCGGGCGGAGCGCCCGTCTCGGACCGGAGTCCGTGACCGGGCGACCCGGCTGATCGCGGCACGCGGCCTGTGGAACCGCCTGGAGGCCATCGCGGGACTCGAGGGCTTCCCCCGTTACCCGGGCAGCACGCTGATCGCGCGGATTCCCGCCGGACGGGCCCGCCGAGCCGGGACCGCGGTGGCCGGTGACGTCCTGCCCACCGCCGTCGTCGGCCTGATCCTGCTGGTCGGGTCGACGAACGCGTCGAAGGACCGGATCCCGCCCGGGCACGCCCTGGACGGGGTCGCCTACCTGCTCCTGGCGCTGGCGGTGGCAGTCTTCCCGTTGCGCAGGTACGCCCCGCGGGTCCTGCTCGCCGCCGAGACCCTGATCATCGGCAGCTACACCGCCATCGGCTATCCGCACGGGCCGGCGACGCTCGCGGTCGCCGCGGCCGCCTTCACCGTGGGCGTGCGGGCGCCCGCGCGGGTGACCGGCCGCGCGGCGAAGACGTGCGCGGCGGTGCTGCTGCTCGCCAGCCTGGCGTCGTTCTCCCGCGGCTACCTCGACAGCGGGTGGGACCTCGCCTACACCTGCCTCGCTGTCCTCTGCGTGGCCTTCGTTCCGGCTTTGCTGGGCGCGCTGCTGCGGCTGAGCCGGCTGTCCTCGGCGCGGGCGGAGGAGGAGGCCACCCGGCGGCGGATCGAGCAGGAGCGGCTGCGGATGGCCCGCGAGGTCCACGACGTCGTCGGCCACGGACTCTCGATCATCTCGCTCCAGGCCGCGGTGGCTCTGCACGTGCTCGACCGGCGGCCGGAGCAGGCGCAGGTCGCGCTGGAGGCGATCCGCCGCACCAGCGTCGACGCGCTGGACGAGCTGCGGGCGACCCTCGCCCTCACCCGCGCCCGCGACGCCCGGTCCGGAGCCGGGAACGCCCGGGAAGCGGAGAGCACCGTGCTCGCCGGGAACACCGTGCTCTGCGGGAACACCGCGCTCGCCGGGAACACCGCGCGTCCAGCGCACCCCGGAGGCGACAGAGGCGCCGAGCGCTTCGGAAGCCGGGCCGGAGGCACGGAGCGCGCCGGGCGCGGCGAGGGCGCGGCGGGCGCCGGTCCCGGCGAGGCGCTCCGGACCCCGTTGACCGGGCTGAGCCGGCTGCCGGGGCTGGTCTCCGAGGTCCGGCTGTGCGGCATCGCCGTGGAGCTGGTGACCGATGGTGATCTTGCCGGCCTGCCCGCCGAGGTCGATCTCGCCGCCTACCGGATCGTCCAGGAGTCGCTGACGAACGTGCTGCGGCACGCCGGACCGGCCCGGGCCCGGGTCACCCTCCGCTCCACCGCGGACCACCTGGAGGTCGAGATCGTCGACGAGCCCACCGAGCGCAGCGCCGACCTGCCCGCCGACGGTGACCCGCTCGTCCGCTCGACCGGGCACGGGCTGCGCGGCCTGCGTGAACGCGTGGACGAGCTCGGCGGTTCCCTGACGGCGGGCCCACGTCCGCAGGGAGGATGGAGCGTGCGCACCGACCTGCCCACGCCGGCCGCGCCCGCCGACCCGGCCTCGAACTCGGCCTCAGCCCCGGCCTCGAACTCGAACCCGAACCCGGCCGTGTCCCGCCGCTCCGGAGGGGCCCGGTGATCCGGGTCGTGGTCGCCGACGATCAGCCTCTCGTCCGTCTCGGGCTGAAGGTCCTGATCGAGACCGAGGACGACCTCGAGCTCACCGGCGAGGCCGAGGACGGCCAGGCCGCGCTGGCCCTGGTCCGCCGCACCCGCCCGGACGTCGTCCTCCTCGACATCAGGATGCCCGTCCTGGACGGCCTCGCCGCCCTGCGCGCGATCACCGCCGACCCCGCGCTGACCGACACCCGCGTCGTCATGGTCACCACGTTCGAGCTGGACGAGTACGTCTTCGAGGCTCTGCGCAACGGCGCGTCCGGGTTCGTCCTGAAGGACACCGAGCCCGCGGAACTGCTCCGCGCGATCCGGGTCGTCGCCGCCGGCGAGTCGCTGCTCTCCCCCACGATCACCCGCCGCGTGATCGAGACGTTCGCCCGGCGCCCGGCGGCGCCCGCCGCCGTGGACCTGACCAGTCTCACCGTCCGGGAACGCGAGGTGATGGGCCTGGTGGGGCTGGGCCTGTCCAACGACGAGATCGCCGCCCGGCTCGTCATCAGCCCGGCGACGGCACGAACCCACGTGAGCCGAGTGATGGTCAAGCTCTCCGCCCGGGACCGCGCCCAGCTCGCCGTCCTCGCCAACCAGGCAGGTCTGGCCGGCTGATCGCCAGGGACGACACTCGCACCCGCGGCGTACCGTCCCGGCGGTGCGTCAGTTCGGCGGCGCGCCGTCCTCGAGGTAGATCGTCGCGCCGCCGGCGCGCGCTGTCAGGCAGGCGGCCACCCGCCGCGCCAGCAGCGGTGTCATGAGGCCGGGCAGCTCGTCCGCCGTCACGAACGACCAGGCGGCGAGCTCGTCGGCCGGCAGTCGGATGCCGGCCGCCTCGTCCGGTGTCAGCACGCCGCCGTCGAACACCACGATCAGGCCCTCGGTGCGCTCCGGCCCGGGCGGTACCCAGTCGACGGCCAGTAACCGCCCGAGGGCGCGGTCCAGCCCCAGCTCCTCGGCGAGCTCGCGGCGGGCCGCCGCCAGGGGTGCCTCGTCCGCCTCGACCACACCGCCCGGCAGATCCCATCCGGGCCGGTATGTCGGGCACACCAGCAGGACGCGGCCGGCGCCGTCGACGAACAGCACCCCGGCCGCCATCCGCTTACGGGGCAGGCTGTTCCGCCAGGCCCGGGCAGATGAGGCGCCGGGAGTCTCCACGCCCGCCACCGTAACGCCGGCCGAGACCGGCGACGACCGGCGACGACCGGCGAGCAGCGAGCAGCGAGCAGCGTCGAGGACAGACGACGACCAGGCGCGGCCTCGGCACCGCGAAGTGCGTACAGCCGCGTACGCGGGAATGCGTCCGGTTGCGCAGACAGATGACGATCGTCGCCGGACGACGCGAGATCGCGCTACGGCCAGTCTGATCGGCATGACGACAACGACGAGCACCCCCGGCCTGGACGCCCGGACACGGGCCCCGGTGGCCGACCCCCCGCTCACCGAGATCCCGGACGGCCTCCGGGGCACCGGGCTCCCGGGTGGCCCCCCGGCCGCGATCGACGTCCGCGGGCTGACCAAGCGTTACGGGCGGCGGACGGTCGTCCGGAATCTCGACGTCACCGTGCCGACCGGCGTGGTCGCCGGGTTCGTCGGCCCGAACGGGGCGGGCAAGACCACGACGCTGCGGATGCTGCTCGGCCTCGTCCGGCCGAGCGAGGGCAGCGGGACGATCCTCGGCGAGCCGCTGGGCGAGCCGGCCCGGTACCTGCCCCGGGTGGGCGCGCTGATCGAGAGTCCGGCGCTGTACCCGACGCTGTCCGGACGCCGCAACCTCGCGTCGCTGGCGGTGCTCGCCGGGCAGGACCCGGCCGGCGTCGACGCGATCCTGGACGAGGTCGGGCTGGCCGGCCGCGGCGACGACGCCTTCCGCACCTATTCGCTCGGGATGAAGCAGCGGCTCGCCATCGGCGCGGCGCTGCTCTCCGACCCGGACCTGCTCATCCTGGACGAGCCGACGAACGGCCTCGACCCCAGCGGCATCCGGCAGATGCGGGCGCTGGTCCGCTCGCTGGCCGACGGCGAGCGGGAGGCGGGCGCGAACGGCCGGCCGCGCACCGTCCTGGTCTCCTCCCACCTCCTCTCGGAGGTCGAGCAGATCTGCGACTGGATCATCGTGGTGGAGCAGGGCCGGCTCGCCTACCAGGGCCCGACGGACGGCCTGATGGCCTCCACGACCAGCCGGGTCGAGCTGCGCCCAGAGCACGCCGACTCCCTCGGGATGCTGGCGGACCTGGTGGCCGGCTTCGGGCTGCCCGTGGACCGGGCGGGCGACCGGCTGCTCGTCGAGCTCGACCACACCGCGCCGGCCGCCGTCCCCGGGCCGGACGGGCCGGACGGGCCGGACGCCGTCCTGGCCGGGCTCAACCGGGCCGCGCTCGCCCGCGGCATCACCCTCGTCGAGATCACCCGGCAGCGGACCAGCCTCGAGGACCGCTACCAGGGCCTGGTCGAAAGCACCCGAGAGACCGCCCGGAGCACCGGCACCAGCACCGGCAGCACGAGCACCAGCACCAGCACCGGAGGGGAAGCCCGATGACCGGCGTCTACACCGTGGCGCGCAGCTACCGCGCCGAGCTGATCAAACTGCGCCGGCCGAGCACGGCGCTGGCCATGGCCGTCCTCGGGTTCCTCACCGTCCTGTCGACGGTGCTGGTCATGGCCCTCGCCGACGAGAAGCCGACCCCACCGGACCCCGGCGCCGGGCCGGGCTTCGATCTCTCCCTCACCCAGCTCGCCTCGTCCCAGGGCCTGATTCTGGGCTTCCGCGGCGGCACGACCTTCATCGGACTGCTCATCTTCGTGGTCTTCGCGATCAGCATGACCACCGAGTACGGCCAGGGGACGCTGCGCACCCTGTTCCTGAAGGAGCCCCGCCGGCTGGGCTGGCTGGCCGGACGGCTCGGCGTCATGCTCTCCGCCGTCGCGGTGTCGCTGGTCGCCGCCCTCGGCCTGAGCGTCGCCGCCGCGACGGTCATGGCCGCCGTCCGGGACGTCGACACAAGCGCGTGGTGGACGTCGGCCGCCCTCGGTGAGGTGGCGGGCGCCTACGCGAACGCGCTGCTCGCGGCCGTCTTCTTCGCCCTCGTCGGCACGATGCTGGGAATCCTGCTGCGCTCGACGAGCGCCGCGCTGCTCATCGGCATCGCGTGGATGTTCCCGATCGAGCACATCGTCCAGGAGTCGTGGAGCGGTGCCACCAGGGTCCTGCCCGGGCTCGTCTTCGACGCGGTCGGCCGGGGCGGCCTGCCCGACGCCTCCTACGGGCCGGCGCTACTCACCGCCGTCGCGTACGCGCTGGTGGCGGCCGCGATCGGCGCGGTGAGCCTGCGCCGCCGGGACGTCACGGCCTGACGGGACCCGCCGTGCGCTCCCGTCCGACAGGGGGATTCGTCCATCTCGCCCAGGCGGGTGGCCGGATCTCCCCGTCGCGGCGTTGACTGTGTGCATGGCCGAAGGGACACCGGTGGGACGACGGGTCGTCTTCGTCATGCTCGGCCTCGGGGCGCTGGGCGTCGCCGTCGGCGCGGACGTGCAGCGCGGCACCGACCGGTTCGTCGCCCCACTGCGCGAGAACGACCCGACGGGGCTCACCGACCTGCTCCCCTCCGGCGGGTTCCGCTACTACTCCGTCGTCGCCTCCGTGCCGGAGCGGACATCCGCGGACTACGAACTGCGGGTCCACGGCCTGGTCGACCGGCCCCTCACCCTCACCCTGGACGATCTCTCCCGGATGCCACAGACCGAGCTCGTGCGCGACTTCCAGTGTGTGACGGGCTGGCGGGTCACCAGCGTCCGCTGGACGGGCGTGCGCCTCGCGGACCTGCTGGACGCGGCCGGCACCCGCCCCGGGGCGACCGCGCTGACCTTCCGTTCTTTCGACGGCGCCTACACCGAGAGCCTGACGATCGACCAGGCCCGCAGGCCCGACGTCCTGGTCGCCCTCACCATGCTGGACGGCCCGATCACCCACGATCATGGTGGCCCCGTCCGGCTGTACGTGGCGCCGATGTACGGCTACAAGTCCATCAAGTGGCTCGCCGAGATCGAGGTGGTCGACACCGTCACTCCCGGGTTCTGGGAGCAGCGGGGCTACGACGTCGACGGCTGGATCGGAAAGTCGAACGGCCGCGACGATGAGCCCGTCTGAGGATCCGGCCGGGAACCCTGAGGACCCGGCCGAGGCGACGGCCGCAGACTCCGATGGCCCGGTCGGGGACGGGGCGGCGGCGTTCGTCCGCCGGTTCGGCCCGGCGACCCGCTGGGCGCACTGGAGCACCGCGGCGCTGACGGCGGTGTGCCTGGCGACGGCGGCCGTCCTGTATCTCGGACCGCTGGCGACGCTGGTGGGCCGGCGCCAGCTGGTCTCGGCGGTGCATCTCTACGCCGGGCTCGCCCTGCCGGCACCGATGCTGGCCGCGGCCCTCTCCGCCGCATACCGGCGTGACCTCGCAGAGCTCGACCGCTTCACCCCCGCCGACTGGAAGTGGCTACGGACGAGACCACGCCGCCGGCACACCGACGCGGTCGGCAAGTTCAACGCGGGCCAGAAGCTGTACGCCGCGTTCGTCGCAGGTGCCGTGCTCGTCATGCTCGGCACCGGTGTGATCATGGAGTTCGGCGGCGCCTTCGCCGTCACCCACCGCACCGGTGCCACCTTCGTGCACGATCTGCTGGCCCTCAGCCTGTTCGCCGGGATCTGCGGCCACCTGTGGATGGCCTCCCGCGACCCGGCCGCCCGGCTCGGGATGCGCACCGGCGTGGTCCCCCGCCCCTGGGCCCTGCGCGAACACCCCGCCTGGCACACCGAACCCGACGCACCGCCGACCGAGTGACCCGACTTGGCGGTCCGCGGCCAGGTCTCAGACCGACCAGGCCACGGACCGGCACAGCGCGGGCCGGGAGAGTCCTAGCCCAAGTAGGTACCCGAGGCGTTGGAGTCGAGTGCGCCGGAGGCGCCCAGGACGAAGCCCAGGACGACGACGGCCAGGCCGACCCCGAACGAGACGATGCACCAGGTCTTGGCCTTGGCGGACGCCTCCAGGGCCCCGGCGTAGTCACCGATCTGCTGACGACTCTGGACCTTCGTCGCGAAGACGATCGCGGCGATCCCCGCGGGCAGGCAGCACAGCAGGGTGCAGGCGATCGACTGCCACAGGTAGGTCGGGATCGGCTGGCCGTAGGGGGGCGGCGGGCCGAAACCGCCGGGCCCCTTCACCGGCGGCGGATAGCCACCTGGCTGGGGATACCCGCCGAAGTCCTGTGGGGCCCCGTAGCCGCCGGGGGGCGGCCCGTACCCGCCGGGCGGGGGAGGCTGCGCCCCCCAGCCGCCCTGGGGTGGGTTCTGTCCGCCCGCGTTGGGGTCGTACCCGCCGGGCGGGGGAGGCTGCGCCCCCCAGCCGCCCTGGGGTGGGTTCTGTCCGCCGGCGTTGGGGTCGTAGCCGCCGGGGCCGTAGCCGCCGGGCGGCGGGTACTCGGGTGGCTGGGACACGTCGTCTCCAGAGGGTGGTTCCGACCCCGACGGGCCCGGCCATGACCGGATCCCGCACCGGCGGCCCCGCCGGCACCCACCGGATCCGGAACTGGTGCCGGCGGACGTGCCTGGCAGCACCGTTGCCGATGCGCCTCACAGGCACCGTTACACACGAGGACGCGGACGCTCCGCGCGGCGGACATTGTGCCACACGCGACACCCGCGCCCCCGAAAGAGACACCATCCTCAACACGAACTACATAAGAGCGACAGCATCACTTTTGTTTGTCGCCTAGGCGACAGGAGCGGCCCGAAACAACCATCCGCTACGCAGGGCGACAGTCCGCGCAGGATCCCTCCCCCCGTCTACCTGGCCATGTGAACCCGTGTACTCTGCCGTCATAACTGTCTAGTCACGTCACAGTGACCGGAGGAATTCGCCAGCCAAGGCATGTGGAGGTCGTCCGCTTCGTCACGAAGCAGCGGGTGGGGATCGGGGGGTCCACAACGACACCGCCCGGCACGCCAGATGCCAGGCACGGAGGGATATCCGCGGTGAGACATCGTGCGGAGGGTGAGCCCAACCCCCCGAACACACGGACCGGCGCGCACAAGCGGCGCCGTCCCACCCGCAACCCCGCGTGGATCGCGTCGCTCGGCGTCATGGCCCTCGTCGCCATGGCCGTCGGCTGGACGCTCGCCCCAGACCACGACGGCACCGGCTCGGCCGTGGTCGAGGCCTCGGCCATCGACACCAAGGGCCTGCGCGGTACCCGGACGGGCGCCCCGCCCGGCCACAGACCGACCAGCACGGCAACGCCCTCGGCGGCGGCGAGCCTGAGCCCGTCGCCGGTTCCGGCCGCCACCACCCAGGCACCGCCGACGTCACCGCCCGCACGCGCGCCGCAGGCCGCCGCCGTCCCGCCGGCCGCGCCGGCGGCCCCGGCCGGCGGTGGCGGCGGCCGGGTCCCCGGCGGGATGAGCGGCGTCTACGCGAACTCGATGACCACGGTCCGCAACTGGGAGGGCCTGCGCGGCTCACCGGTGAACGTCGTCCTGACCTTCACCGACCGCGGCAGCTGGGAGACGATCACGCATCCGTGGGTCGGCGGCAGCCCGGAGAAGTTCTCGACCTTCCCCGGCACCTGGGTCATCTCGCAGCCGTTCTTCCCGACCGGCCAGGGCAGCATCGCGGCCTGTGGTTCCGGCGCCTACAACAGCCAGTGGGCCGAGTTCGGCCGGTGGCTGGTCGCCAAGGGCCGGCCGGCGTCCATCGTCCGGCTCGCCTGGGAGTTCAACGGCAACTGGTTCGAGTGGTCGGTGCGCGGCAATCCCACCGCCTACGTGAACTGCTTCCGCCAGGTCGTCAGTGCGATCCGGTCGACCGACCCGCAGGCCCGCATCGACTGGGCGATGAACGCCCACAGCACCAGCCCGTGGGCCGCCTACCCGGGTGACGAGTACGTCGACATCATCGGGATCGACTCCTACGACCAGTGGCCCGCCAGCACCACCCCGGCGAAGTTCGACGAGCAGTGCAACCAGGCGGTGGGCCTGTGCTCGGCGATCCGCTTCGCCCGCCAGCACGGCAAGCAGTTCTCCGTGCCCGAGTGGGGCCTCGTCGCGAAGTCCGACACCGAGGCGGGCCGGGCCGGGCAGGCCGGCGGTGACAACCCCGTGTACATCCAGAAGATGTACGACACCTTCCGGGCCAACGCCGACGTCCTGGCCTACGAGACGTACTTCAACGACTCGAGGGCCGGGAACGTCCACTCCTCGCTGGTCTCCCCCAACGAGAACCCGAACAGCGCGGGCACCTACGCGTCCCTCTGGTAGCCATCCCGCAGGTGTGGCGGTTCAGGAAGTCCATGGACTTCCTGAACCGCCACACCTGTTTCGGCCGGCGCTCAGGTGAGGGAGTAGGGGGTCTCGGGAGGGCCGGCGGTGAGCCAGGAGGTGAGGAAGGGGGCCAGGGCGGGCGGGTAGACCGTGTCGGGGGTGGATCCCAGCTCCGGGAGGGTCCACCAACGCCAGCCGAGAGTGGCCCGGCGCTCCACGTCGCTCCACGCCGCGTCGTCCACGTCGACCCGGTTCGGCAGGCGCGCCACGAAGAAGGACTCCTCCTGCCGGTAGTCCACGCCGAGGAAGGTGAAATAGGCCGTCCGGGTGGCGACGCAGGGCCCGAGGTCGGCGACGGTCACCCCGACCTCCTCCCGGATCTCCCGCACCCCGGCCTGCGCCGGCTCCTCCCCCGGATCGAGGCCACCGCCTGGCACATGCCACCAGGTGGGCCCGTCGGGAAGATCCGGATCGTGCGACCGGATGAGCAGGAAGGCGTCGGCGGGATCGAACAGGATGACCCGGGCGGCACGGCGGAGTACGGGCATTCTCTTAGCCTGCCAGTCCGGCCGGCACCCGAGGTGCGAATGTGGACGTCGTCGCCAGGCCTCGGCCCGTCGCCAGACCGGCCGACCCCGGCGATCACCGCCACCCGGGGAACGGGACCGGCGTCAGAGGCCGGCAGGCGCCCCGGCCAGCGCCGTGATCGCCTCCGGGTCGCCGCGCAGCTCGACCCGGGCCGCGGCGCGCCGCCCGAAAGCGAACAGTAGGAGCTCCTCGGGGGGTCCGACGATCTCGACCACCGGTTCGCGGCGCCGCAGGGTCAGCCGCCCGGGGGTGTCGGTGCGCTCGGCCACCACCCCGACCTCGCTGTGCCGGAACCCGGCGAGGCCGACCAGCCGGAGCGCGCCCCAGAGCGCCTCCCGGTCGGCGATCACGTCGTCACCCGGCTTCAGCCCGAGCCCGACGCCACCCACCGCACCACCGGAACCGCCCACAGCACCGGCGAGACCACCGGAATCGCCTACGGCGGCGAACCCGGGCGCGGCCCGGAGCAGATCCTCGGTGTGGACGTAGAACTCGATCGCGTTGGCGGCGTCGTCGACGACGGCGAACCGGGTCGGATGCCACCACGGCGGGCCCGCCCGGAACATCTCCACCAGCTCGGGGAAGGTGTGCGAGCGCATCGTCGCGCGCTCGGCGCGTTCGGTGACACCGTGCAGCGCGCCGACGACCAGGCCGGGTGCCGCCCACGGCACGCGCTCCCGGGTGACCAGGTGCGCGGCGAGGTCGTGCGCCGTCCAGCCCTCGCACAGTGTGGGGCTCGCCGGCCCGAGTTCGCGGAGGAGATCGGCAAGTTTCTCCCGTCGGGCCCTTGCCCGCCCAGCAGCCATGGCGTGACTCTAGGCCATGGATACGGGGGTAACGGCGCTTCAGAGCCGCCGCCGCGTGGACGAGCCGCCCACCCGGCTAACCCGGCTACTGCGCGGGCAGCCGGGCGACGGTGATGAAGAAGTCGTCGATCTGGCGCACAACCGCCACGAACCGCTCGAAGTCCACGGGCTTGGTGATGTAGGCGTTGGCGTGCAGGTCGTAGCTGCGCAGCACGTCCTCCTCCGCCTCCGAGGTGGTCAGCACGACGATGGGGATGCGCCGCAGCCGCTCGTCCGCCTTGACCTCGGCCAGCACCTGCCGCCCGTCCCGGCGGGGCAGGTTCAGGTCGAGCAGGATCAGGTCGGGCCGCGGCGCGTCGGCGTACGGGCCCTCCCCACGCAGGTAGGCCAATGCCTCGACACCGTCGCTGACCACGTTGAGGTTGTTCTTGAGCTTGTGGTCCTCGAACGCCTCGCGGGTCATCAGGACGTCGCCGGGGTCGTCCTCGACCAGCAGGACCTCGACCGGGACAACGGGCTCGGTCACGAACGATCTCCTGACTTCGGCGGGACGGCGGCCACGACGGGACCAGCAACCACGACAGGACCAGTAACCGGACCGGGACCGGAGGACGGGACAGGACCGGTGACCGAGGCCGGCGGCGCCCCGTCCGCCTCAAGGTCGGCGGGCAGGACCACAGCCGGGCGTTTCGGGAGCGTCCAGCGGAAGGTGGTCCCGGACTCCACCGTACCGTCGAGCCAGATCCGGCCGCCGTGGAACTCGACGATCTTGCGGCACAGTGCCAGACCGATGCCGGTGCCCTCGTAGACGTCCCGCGCGTGCAGACGCTGGAAGATCACGAAGATCTTCTCGGCGTACTCCGGCTCGATGCCGATGCCGTTGTCCGCGCAGAACAGCTCCCACTCGACGTCGCGGTCGATCGCCCCGATCCGCACCCGCGGGGCCTCGTCGCCGCGGAACTTCAGCGCGTTGCCGATCAGGTTCTGCAGGAGCTGGGCCAGCAGAACTGGGTCGCCGGGCACCGTCGGGAGATCACTGGCGGTCACCTCGCCACCGGAGCTCTCCAGGGCGAGCGACAGCGTCCCGCGCACCCCCTCGAAGACCTCGTTCAGGCGGACGTTGACGAAGCTGTCGGTGGTGCGGCCGACCCTGGAGAAGGCGAGCAGGTCGTTGATGAGCTGCTGCATGCGCTTCGCGCCGTCGACGGCGAAGTGGATGTACTGGGTCCCGCGCTCGTCGAGCTGGTCGCCGTAGCGCCGGGACAGAAGCTGGCAGAAGCTCGCCACCTTGCGCAACGGCTCCTGCAGGTCGTGGGAGGCGACGTAGGCGAACTGCTCCAGGTCGCGGTTGGACCGGCGCAGGATCTCCGCCTGCGCCTCGGTGGACAGCCGCGCCCTGCGCGCGGCCTCGAGCTCACCGATGAGCTGCAGACGCATCGATTCGACGTCCCGCGCCAGGGTGACGATGTCGGGCGGCCCCACCGACTCCACCTCGTGCTCCAGGTGCCCGGCGGCGACCTCGCGGACGTCCGTGCCGACGGCCTCCAGCGGCCGCGTCACCCACACCCGCAGCGCTCGGAAGATGAGTGCCAGCAGCACGATGAGCGCCAGCGCGGCCACGACGAGCGAGATGACGAGCGTCCGCAGTGCGCTGGTGACGTCGTCCTGGGCCGCCAGCGCGGCGATCCGGACGGCGTCGTCGAAGTCCGCGGCCGCGGCGCGCACCGCGTCGAACCGGGTCTTGCCGAGAACGGGATCGAGGATTCCCGGCGAGTCGGTGCCCCCCCGGCGGACCGCCGCGATGGACGGGTCGGCGTAGTCGCGGTGCCAGTCCGCGATCCGCGCCTGGAGGACCCCGAGCAGCCGCTCGAGCTCCGGGCGGCCGGCCACCCGGCCGACGAGGACGGAGCTCAGCCTCACCTCGGACTGCCGCCCGGTCTCGTACGGGGTCAGGAACGCGGGGTCGCCCTGCAGGAGATACCCGCGCATGCCGGTCTCCTGGTCGACCAGGCTGGACGTCAACCGAACCGTGGCTGTCTGCGCGGGCGCCAGGACGTCGCTGCGCACATGGATGGCGTCGTCGAGCCGGACCAGCGACCAGGCGACGATCCCGGCGGCCAGCAGCAGCACCATGGACAACGCGATGTACACCGCGGCGAGCCGTCGGCGCAGCCGCCAGCCGCGCATCCTGCGCAGCACCGCCGGTGCGGGCTGGTCACTCACGGGACCTGCCCACGGATGAGCAGCAGCAGCGCCACGTCGTCGGTCAGCGGGCCGCCGTTACGTTCCTCCACGCGGTCGATCAGGTCGTCGAGCAGGCCGTCCGGCCCGCGCTCGGGCCACAGTCGGGCCACCTCGGGCAGCACGCCCTCCCAGCCCAGCGGCTCCCCGCCCACGCTGTCGCGGCCCTCCAGCAGGCCGTCCGTCGCGAGCAGCAGCGCCCAGCGCTCACCGAGCTCGATGGTCACCTCGTCACTCACCGCCTCGTCGAGGATGCCCAGTGCCGGCACGACCACGTCACCGCGCAGCGCGGCGATCCGCGGGAACAGCAGCGCGGGCGGCGGATGCCCCGCGAGGGTCATCCGCAGGCTGCGCCGGTCCGGCGCGATCGCCAGCGCGCAGACCGTCGCGAAGATCTCGTCCCGTTCCCGCTCGCTGACCAGGACCTGTTGCAGGAAGCCCAGGCGGTCGGCGTCCGGAACACCGGCCAGTACCAGGGTGCGCCAGGCGATGCGCAGGCTCACCCCGAGCGCGGCCTCGTCCGGCCCGTGGCCGCAGACGTCGCCGAGCAGGACGTGCACCGTGCCGTCCGACGTCGACACCATGTCGTAGAAGTCGCCGCCGAGCAGGGCCTGCCGATGGCCGGGGCGGTACCGGGCCCGGTGGTCCAGCGTCGGGTCGTCCACCAGCGGCCTGGGGAGCAGGCCCCGCTCCAGGCGCGCCTTCTCCTCAGCCTGCAGCTCCGACTCGCGCAGCGCGAGCGCCGCGGTGTCCGCCCGCTCCCGCTCGATGGCGTACCGCACCGCGCGCAGCAGATCGCGCCCGTCCACCTGGCCCTTGACCAGATAGTCCTGCGCGCCCGCGGCGACGGCCTCGGCTCCGCGGTACTCGTCCACCAGGCCGGTGAGGACGACGACCGGCGCGCCCCGCTCGACGGCGAGCAGCCGGCGCAGGGCCGACAGGCCCTCGCTGTCCGGCAGCCCCAGGTCCAGCAGGACGCACGCGGCCTTCTGGGTGTGGAGGATCGCCTCGGCGACCGTCCGCACCCGGGTGAGCCTGAGCGGGGCGGCCACCTCGTCAAGGAGCTCGGACACCAGGAACGCATCGGTGTCGTCGTCCTCGACCAGCAGGACCGCCCAGCTCACACCTTCGGCGCTCTCCGTGCCGGCTACCGGCGGCCGCACGACAAGGCTCTCGCTTCCGGACACATCTCCTCGGCAGGGACGACAGGTCAACGACAGGTCACGTGCAGATGTCGGATCAGGCAGAACCGACCCATGTCGGGCCGCGCCCGGACTTCGCAGCATGGCATGACGAAAGGGCCGTGCGAACGATGGAACGCCGAATCACACAACGCGAGCGCGCTCGAACGCTCGCGGGTCAGGTAGTTCTCACCATCTGGTGACACCGGGACGGCCCGATCCGGGCGGGCGGCGCGGATCGGTCAGGGAACGCGCCCGGCCAGAAGGCGCCCGGTCGGGACGCACCCGGCCAGAACGCGAACAGAGCCGGGAGGCGAACAGTCAGGGGGCGAACAGTCAGGGGGCGGTCGTGCGGGCGTGGCGGCTCGGCTCCCGCTGCGGCTGGTCCGCGGTCGGGCGGCCCAGCAGGTACCAGCCCCACAGCCCGGCGGGTGCCGGCGCGCGGATCGGCCGGCCCGCCACCGCCCGGGCGTCCATGGTGTCGAGCAGGTGATCCCAGCGCCCGGCGACGCGGGCCGCGAGCCGGCTCGAGCGGCTCGGCCCGTGCCCGAGGTGCGGATGGGGCCGGGTGGGCGCCCGCCGCATGGCCCGCTCGAAGTCGATGCGCAGCCGGCGCCGCCGGGTGTCGGAGAGGACCGACTCCAGCTCGTCGAGCAGCTGGTCCTCGGCACGGGCATGGGCCGCGGCGAGGTCGGTCAGGTCGTCGCGGAGCTCGGCGAGGCCGCGGCCCGGGCGGTTCAGATCCCCCTGGACGTACTGCTCCATCCCACGCATCACCGACGCCGCCTCGCGCGCCAGCACGCGCAGGGCCGCCGTCCGTGCCCGCCCGTGCGGAACCAGCCGGGCCGCCCGCGGGTACACGACACTTTCCATCACGCTCAGGTGGGCACTGAAGGCCGCGACCGCCACGTCACTGGCGTGCAGGGTCTGTCGAGGGTCCGCGGGGAGCACCTGGGCCCGGCCGGCGAGTTCGAGCAGGTCGCTGGCATCCCGGTGTGCCGCGTGGACCAGACCGGCCAGGGAGCGAGCCTGACTGTCGTGATCCTGGTTGTTGTGGTCCTGGCTGTCGTGATCGCTGTGGTCGCTGTGGTCCGTCTTGTTGGTGTCGGCCATGGCAGACCTCCTGTACCACCAAGCTACGCCGACGCGTATCCGACCGCATCACTCCGCTTACACATCCAGCGGCTGTCGTCCACCCGAATCACACATTTTTCCCAGTCCTTACAGGACCATGCCTACGGTACGGAGGGTTTCGGCTACTGTTCAGCACATGCTCGGCAGCGTCGCCCCCACCCCACTGAGCGAGGCGATCATCGCCGCCCGTTCGCGGCTCGGCCACGCTCGCAGTCTTCTGATCCGCCAGGAGCTACCACCCCTGGGCCACCTGATCATGCGTCATCAGATGCCCGTCCCCGGCGGCGCGGAGGCGCTGTGGGCCATCGTGTCGTCCTGGCCGGATCTCCACTCGATCCGCGGCCGGAGCCTCAACGACGGCGCCCACCCCGCGCTGCTCCACGTCCGGATGGGCAGCCCCGTCGTCATCCCGGCCGCCGCGGTGATCGACTGGGCCGTGATCGGCGACAACGGCCAGATCAAGGAGGGCGGCTGGACGCGCGGGCTCGACGCCTCCACCACCGCTCTCCCCCGGTGACCGCCCGTCGCGCGTGGTGGCCTCGTCCCTGGTGACAGCTCCCCTGGTCACGGCTCCCTGGTGACAGCTCCCCTGGTGACCGCCCGCGGGCGGCGCCGGGTCAGTCGCCCCAGCCGGTGATCTCCACGCCGCGAGGGTGCTCGAGCCGGTAGGACAGCGTGATCTCGCGGCTCGAGCCCGGCTCGAGCTCCAGCTCCCAGGTAAGCAGCCCCAGATCGGTGTGCTCGGTGGCGGCGGGAGCGGTCACGACCTCCCTGACCTGGATGTTCTCGTGCCGGGAGACCGGCACCTGGTCCCGTACGGTCACCCGGGCCCGCATCGGCGCGTGGTTGGTGACGGTGGTGCGGTGGACGACGTCCGTCCGCCGGGTGTTGCCGACCACCCGCCGGCCGGTGACCCGGCTGACCAGCTCGCGTTCCACCCTGATGCGGTCGTCCACCCCGAGCCGAAGCTCCATCTCCCCGCCGGGCGGGACGAGCTCGAGGCGCGTGGTGCCGACGAACTCCGGGCCGTGGAAGACCGACGCCTTACCTGGCGGCAACGTATGCGACGAGGTGTTCACGACCGCGGCGCGCAACAGCGCCTCGGCGGCGAGCTTGGGCACGGTGACGTGGTCGAGAACGGCGTCGAGCTCGATCACTGCCACGGTGGTGCGGTGCGGGTCCCCGTCCGCGGGTACCGCCACCGGCCGCGGCGGGCGGTAGGTCGACGCGGGGCCGGCCGACTCCAGCGTGGCCTCGGCGGCAGCCATCGGCGGCGGGGCCGATGCCGGTGCCGCCATCGCCGCCGGCATGAAGGTCGTCATGCCGTCGCCGCCACCGCCCCTGCCTTCGCCGGACGCCTTGGCCCGCCCGCGGGGAAGGACCCGCGGGCGGGCGATGTCCACATACTGCGGGCTCAGCTCGGGCAGGTCGACGCCGCTGGACGGGCGGGCCGTGGACAGCCGCAGGTCCGTCACGGGCCAGTCCTCGCCGGTGCGCTGGCTGATCATCGCGAACCAGGTCAGGGTGACCCGCTCGCCGTCCAGCCGGGCGTCGTAGCCGGATCTCCAGGAGGCGGAACGGACCAGGTAGGAGACCTCCAGGTCCACCAGCGAGGCTGTCCCGTCGACCAGCGCGCCCTCCGCCGGGCCGCCGGCCGGCGCCTCAGCCGAGCTCCCCGCCGGGCCTTCGGTGGCCGTCGGCGGCTCGAGGTCGACGACGATCGCGCGGGTGTCCGGCTCGGGCCGCGCGTGGCGGGCCTCGATGACCCGGCCGAGCACGGTCAGCTCCCGCTCCGTCTCCTCCCGCCGTTCGGCGAGCGCCCGCCGGCGCGCGTGGACGGCCGACATCTGCGCCGCGAACGCGTCGCCGACAGTGACCAGCCGGGCTGCCGCGTCCCCGGGCCCGTCGCCCTCGCGGTCGGTGCCTTCGCGCGCCCAGCCGCGCGCGAGGGCGCCGGCTCCCACCCGGGCGGCCACGTCGAGGAAGGAGCGACGGGCCCGCTCGGTCTCGTCCTCGTCGCCGATCTCGGCCAGGTGCGCGCGCAGCTCGGCCTGGCGGGCGCGCAGGTCGGCGAGGGCACCGGCGTCGGGGGTAGCCCGGGCCTGGGAGACGACCCGCACCCCGAGCACCCGCGCGGAGCCGGTGCCGCTGACCCGCACCGAGTCCTCGTCGAGCTCGAGCGGCAACCCGCTGAGAGTCACCTCGACCCGCTCGGACGGCGAGCCGAGCGTCGCGACATCGAACCGGCCACGGCGGGTCACGCGCGCGGCGGTGGGATAGACGACCACGGCGCTGATCGGCGCGTCGAGGAGCACCGACGGCGGCGCGCCCGTCGGTGCGCCCGTCGGTGCGTCAGGAAGGTCAGGTGTGCCGTCCGCCGTGGACATCATCCGGACACCATACGGTCGGCGACCGTGCTATCCCCGTGGGGCACCGCTGATCCCGATGCCGCCCGATGCCGCCCGGGCCGGGCGGCCGCGGGGCCCGTTACGGTCCGCCCGTCCAGGGAGACCCGAAAGGTGCGTCACCGGCCCCGTCCACCAGGACCGCGGCGCCACGGCAGGCCCGCGGCGGCGGGCGCCGGGCGGCTGGCCCGCGTGCGACCGTGGCCCCGGTGGCCGACGCCGCCCGCTCGACCGGGGTGGAACGCCACACTGAAGATCGTTTTTTGGTGGGCGCGCCGAGCTCCAGGCGACGGCCGAGCCCTCCGCGGCCATGACCTTGCGTCACCGTCAGACCGGAGGTAGGCACCGCGCCGGCTCGACCGCTCGCAGGCGAAGGCCTTCAGGCCCGCGAGCCCGGAGGCCATTCGGCCCATACCCGGCCGAGGAAGCAGCGGCCCGACCGAAGGTCATATCCCGCAGCCGCGGAAATGCCCGGTGGACGTCGATCCGATCACCGGAGGGGACCGGCCGTTCGACGCCCCCACCGGGCCTGGAACAACATCGAGTGCACCACCAGGATTGCTGAACGGACCTCGCCCTCCGTATGACTCCGCGGCCGCTTCCTGACTTCGCGTCGACCCGCTCACGACCGCGGAACCGCGCCGGCGACCGGTCATTGCGACGCCGCACAGCTCTGGTCTCTGGCCGTCCGACGCAGGTCGTCGGATCGGTCTCCCGGCGCGGCGGTACGGCTCACCAGGAACGGGTGGGAGATCACGCCGAATCAGCCCAGCAGGGAGGACCCGCCAAGCGGCCATCAGCCGATCGGATAGGCATCGATCCGATCAGCGCTGCGCGTAGCCGTTCCGGCTGGAGATCGGGAAGGCGCCAGATTCGCGCCGCCCGATTCGATTGTCCGACGATCTCACCGATGGTGGCCGCAGTGCCCGACAGCCCGTTCCATCCGATCAACGGAAACCGCGCTCCGTATACCGCGTATGCCGCGCCCGGCCGGGGTGCCGGAGCCCGCGACCTAGCCGACACCGAAGCCAGAGATATTACTCACAGTAACCATCATCGTCGGCGAGACCCGCGGCCGGGAGCGGCCGAATCCGCTTCCGACGCCTCTGGCCGCATCCCGTGGCAGTACGGGGTGTTGTGGGTATCGAGTCCGAACGTCGTCTGCCCGCGCGGCAAGTCGGGTTGATCCCGCACAGACAGGGGTATCCGTTGGTCGACACCCGATACGCGACACCCGTCTCCGTCGCCGTCTGTTGGCCGACGGCCGGATCCGGCCGACCGCATGCCGGAAACCCGATGCGTCGACTAACGTAACCAACCGTGTCGGAACTTCGGCGACGGTCGCGAGTGGCGTGGTGGCGCACATCCCACGCATTGCCGGACCGCGCCGCGACGCCCACGGGCCGGCCCGGTGCCGCTGCCAGCCGCCGGAGCCGGGCATGACACACCCACGCCCGCAGCACCACGAGATCTCCGTACTGCCCGACCGCGAGGACCTGATGGCCGAGCTGGCGAGCCGGCTCGAGGCCCTGGACGCCCTGCTGAGCCGGCTCGAGGATGCCGAGCGCCAGGCCGCGGACGCCGGTGAGCACCTCATCCGGACACGGCAGTGGCAGGAGGACACGGTCCGGACCATCCAGGAGGAACGGGCGCGGATGCGCCAGCGCCAGCAGGCCCTGGACGACCTGGCCGAGCACGCCCGCGCGGCCGTCGAGGCCCTGCACGGCAGCCACCGCTCGCTGCCGCCCGAGGTGAAGCAGCTCGAGATCGAGCTCCAGGTCCTCAACAGCTCCGGCTTCCTGACCCGGCGCAACGGCCGGGCTCGCTGAGCGGCGGTCCCCGCCGGGCGTCGAACGCTCCTCCTCCTCCTCCTCTCAGCCCCTGGTCCTCCTCTCAGCCCCTGATCAGCCCCTGACCCCTGACCCCTGGCCCCTGGCCCGGCCTGGTGGCGGGTGGCTCGCGTGTCCGCCCATGGGCCGTCCACCTCGCCGTTTGGTGTCCGCCTCGCCCTTTCGGGGCGCGATCAGACCGGGTTCGGCCCCCAAAGGGCGAGCGGGATACCAAAGGGCGAGCGGGACGCTCACGACGACTGGCCCGATCCGGTAGTTGACCAACTTCCGCGGGCCTGGCCGGCCAGGCCCGCGGAACTCGGGGCCCGGTGCCAGGTCGGTGCGCGGTGGCAGCGAGGCCCGGTGGAGCTTCCGGGGGGTGCCTGCCCGCGGGCGGCGCGTCGATCCGTTCACGTCCCAGGAGCACCGCGAAGGGGTCCTGGGGATCGGGCCGCGCGGTCGTCCGCGGCCGCCGGATCGAGGCGGGAAGAGACGGGCCGGGGACGGAGCGAACCGGGCCCGTGAGGGGCTCCGCGGGTAGTCCCAGCCCGGTCGGCCGGTACGGGAAACCCCCGCGCAAGCCAGGAAGTTCTGGTCACCTAACGTGTTGGGACGTGATCCTCGTGTGGGCGTCCAAAAACGTGACCGAAGGCTCAGCACCCCTCCTGACCTGGGCAGATGCGGCGCAGCAAGGGGCACTTCTTTGCACACTCGACGTAGTTGAGGAGGACTAGTGTTTACCCACACCATCCGTGTGGACTAGTCTCGCTTCCGACGTCACGACAACACCGGACCGAACGCCGAATCCTGCCCGCGGTCCTGGTGTCCCCTCCGAGTCGTCACCACGGGCAGGAGCGGGGGACCCACCTCCACCGGCTGGCGCCACGACACGGCGCTGGCCTAGGGGTGAAGTCCATCGCGTGAAGGTCGCGCTATGGACCGGGCAGCCCAGCCCGAACCCGACAGCTCACCTCGCAGGCGTACGGGAAGGAACGCAACGTTGTCTGCGCAAAGTGTGCAGCTTGATGCTGAGAGACGCCGGCAGGAAGGGCGCGGTCGCCACCGTGCACCGTCCGCCCCCACGGCGTCCAGCCGAGCCAGAGCCAGGGCCCGTACCGTCGCGGCCATCACCACCGGAACCGTCGCGGTCTCCGGGGTGGCGCTCGCCGGGTGCGCCCAGGATGTCAACTCGGACGTCGCGCTGGACGACGGCACGAACACCGCCCCGATGACGCTCGCGACCCAGATCGGGTCCCGGCTGGCGGTCGACGGAGCCATCCAGGCCGCCACCGCTACCGGCGGCGGTTCGGGCACCGTTCTCGACGCCACCACGGACATCTCCGCGCCGACTCTCTCGTCGAAGATCGACGTCGGCCTGCGCGTGACGAACCCCGAGGTCACGGTCAACGCGGACGAGCCCGTCAACATCGGCTTCTCGCTCTACAACGAGGAGACCCAGGCCCCGATCCCGGACCAGCTCATCAAGGTCCAGGTCAAGCTGCCGACCGGGTGGGCGACCTTCCTGCACCTGACGACGGACGACCGCGGCTTCGCGTCGTACACCGCGAAGGTGCTCACCACCACGAACGTCACGGCGATCTTCGACGGCACCGACGCCCTCCAGTCGGCGCACTCGGAGAACGACGCCACGCTGCGCGTCCGCCCGGCTCCGCCGCCCGCACAGGCCTCCCGCAGCGCGGACCGTACGGGCGTGAACGTCAACACCCCGGTCGTCAGCGTCAACCTGCCGGCGAGCTCCATCGGCGAGAAGGCCGTCTACCTGGCCTCGCTGCACGCCGGCAAGCCGTACGTCTACGGCGCCGAGGGCCCCAGCTCCTTCGACTGCTCCGGCCTGGTGCAGTACGTGTACCGGCAGCTCGGCAAGAACCTGCCGCGCACCACCGACGCGCAGTACGCCGCCACCACGCGGATCTCCCAGTACAACAAGGCGCCCGGCGACCTGATCTTCTTCGGGAGCCCCGGCAACATCTACCATGTCGGCATCTACGCCGGCGACGGCAAGATGTGGGTCGCGCCCCGCACTGGTGACGTCGTCAAGCTTCAGACGATCTACACGACCTCGTACTCGGTCGGCCGCGTCGCCTGAGAACGGCGGGCCCACGGCCCAGCCAGAAGGCCGTCTGTTCTCGACCTCGATCGTTCCACGCCCACGCACCGCTCGGACGGGGCTGCCCGAACGCAGACGCCCCGTCCCCCGGAACGAGCCGCAGCGCGATCTCCCCCTCCGGTCGCGCGCGGCTCCGCCGCCGGGTCGGGGTTGTCGGGATCAACCTCGGCCCGGCGGGTCTTCCGGAGTTCACCAGGTCCCCTGTACCGGACCGCCGGTGTCACGTCTGCTCAGAACGTCTGTGCTGCGGAATGTCCGGAGTAGCTCTGCCGCGGGCAGATTTCGACACCTTCCGCGATGCTTCCGCCACGTGGCGCCATCGATGAGCTGGCCGGCAGCCATGAACGGTAGGCCGTTGCGGCATCATTCTACTTCGTCATAAGTAGCGTAGATGTAGCTTTAGCCGGCCAGACTGCCACTATCAGGCAGCAACACCCCCATTCGAACCAACCCAGCACCAGCACCAGCCCACGCGAAAGTCAACCGCACCCCACCGATCCGAGATCCTTCCGGTGGGACGGACGTCAGATCCCCCCCCATCTGACGTCCGTCCGGCCGGAAGGCCCCGGACTCCGCTGGCCGTCTGTCCGATCCCCCCCCCATCGGGCCGGCGGCCAGCGGACCCCCTCAAGCCTTCCGGCCGCCCACTGGTCCGTCGGGGCCGTTACCCCCCCTCCCGGCGACGTCGACGGACCGCTCGAGCCCCGGCCGCCCCACCCCGCGGCAGGCGCAAGCCCCGAAATGGCCAGCAAGCCGTCCCCGGCGGGGCCGGCGGCCGGCCAATCTGCTAAATGACTAGTTCTTTGCTACTAGCGCGAACTGTCTGGTCAGCGCACCGAACCAAGCTGGGTCAGACCTTCCGGCGAAGGTCGCGGGAGAAGTCCCACAACGTGCTGCTGACCTTTTTGTCCCAGTCCGTCTCGGCAACCCGCCCGTGCTGGGTGACGTTGTCGCAGGTGGGGCCGGGCTCCGCTTCGAACTGTCCCACGACGCCCACCGCCGCGTAGACGGGGGGGCCGGGCGAGCAGGCGGCGAGCAGGGCGAGCCGCGCACCCTCCCCGATACCCCAGACGTATATCCGGTTCAGGTCGATGTCGGTGCGTTCCTCGTCCATGTAGCGGACGACGTCGCGCAGGTACTGCTGGTCCGCTCCATTCGGGTCGTCGAGTCGCCAGGTACCGGCGACCGCCTCCGGGAAGGCGAGCGCGAAGTCACGGCGGTTCGCCAGCGACGACGCGTCACTGTCATGTTCCAGTGAACTCGCATCCGTATTGTCATCGTGCAGGATGATTACCAGGGGCAACGGGTCATTCGGTTTGGAGGGTGCCTGAACGAGCAGTTCCCGGTCGGCTGACGGATAGCCATCCGGGATTGTGACCCGTTCGACCTTGGGACGGCCATTGGCCGCGACGAGCCACCAGATGGCCACAAGTGCCACCCCGGCGATGATCACGTTTCTCTTGTTCTTGCCCCACCAGCCGGCAAGGGGATTCGACGCCACGATCCAACCGAACCACACCCGGCCCCCGGAAATCGCCGGATTCAGCCCAGCGCGTCAACGCGGACCCGGGCGGGACGACGTCGGGTGGCACTTACCAGCCGTCCGCGGGCGCCCACTCAACCGCCGGCGAGCGCCCGCGCCCGCGCCCGGCGCAGCATGTCCGCCTCGACCGGCGCATCCAGCGGCGCCAGCCGGCCGTGCACCCAGGTCAGCAGCAGATCGGCCAGGGCCGGGTTCTGGGCCAGCACCGGCCCGTGCAGGTAGGTGCCGATGACCTTCCCGTCCACGATGCCGTCTGTGCGCGCGGGGGTGCCGTCGCCGACGCCGAGGCGCACCGTGCCGAGCGGGATGCCCCGGGACCCGGGAAGCGGGCGGGTGCGCCCGCCGTGGTTCTCGTACCCGTACAGCGTCGGCAGGCCGAGCCGCTGGTCGGGCTCCACCACGATGTCGCCCACGGCGCGCGGTGGCGGCGGGACGTCCGGCGGGTCGAACGAGCGGCGGGTCTCCATGTCCACCAGGTGGACGCCCTCGTGGACCCGGCCGTTGCCGGCCGGGAAGCTCGCCCCGATCACCTGGTAGCCGGCGCAGACCGCGAGCACCGCCGCGCCGCCCGACACCGCGCGGGTCAGGGAACGGTTGCGGCGCATGCCGTCCGCGGCCAGCACCTGCGGCTCGTCCTCGCCGCCGCCGAGCAGGTAGATGTCGCAGTCGGCCGGGACCACCTCGCCGGCCGGCACCTCGACGATCTCCGCCCGCAGCCCCCGCCAGCGCAGCCGCTGGGCGAGCACGATCGCGTTGCCGCCGTCGCCGTACGTGCCGAGCAGCTCCGGGTAGATCAGGGCGATCCGGGTCGCCGACTCGCGGCTCACCGGGTCGTCCGCACGAGCAGATCACGGAAGGCGGTGTAGTTCGCGACGACGTCCAGCGCCTTGTCGTTCGCCGCGGTCGCGGCGTCCTCGGCGTCGGCGTGCACGGTGTGGGGCACCTCGGCGTAGGCGAGCCGCACGCTCATGTCCTCCTTGCGGCCTCCGGTGACGAGCACCTGGCGGCCGGCGAGCCGCTCGAACGGGACGTCCCAGATCCAGGACGGGTCGCGCCCGTCCGCCGTCTGCGAGTTGAAGTCGATCAGCACCGGACGTGGCGGGGCGGAGTTGAGCAGCTCCATCATCTCCACCCAGCCGGCCGGGTTCTTCGCGAGCAGGAGGCGGGCCAGCTTCCCGTCGGGGCCCAGCGGCACCTCCTGGTAGCGGCCCTGCACGTCACCGATGCCACGCATCGCGGCGAGCGCGTCCTCGACGTCGACGCCGAACTCGCGCGCCGCGGCCGCGGCCATCGCCGCGTTCGCGAGGTTCACCCGCCCCGGCAGGTCGATGTGCGCCGGAATGCGCCGCCCGAACCACATCAGCTCGCCCAGCCCGGCGACGGAGACGATCGGCTCCGGTCGGGCCAGGCCGCACTCGCACCACCAGCCGGTGGCGTTGCGGTGCAGCAGCCGGGCGCACTGCGGGCACACCATCGCGTCGGCGGTCCAGTTCTGCCCCGCCGACACCCAGATCTGGCGGGACCAGGTCATCGCGGACCAGGCCACAAGAGGGTCGTCCACGTTCGCCACGACGACGGTGTCGCGCAGGTCAGCGCCCAGCTCGCGCCAGAGCGCCGCGATGCGTCGCGTCTCGTTGGACCGGTCGAGCTGGTCGCGCGAGATGTTGAGCAGCAGCACCACCCGCGGCTCGATCGCCCGCGCCACCTTGGGGAGCCAGATCTCGTCGACCTCGAGGGCGGCGGCCGCGTCGTAGGGCGGCTTGGACAGCGCCGCCAGCACGCCGGGCGCCATGTTCGCGCCCCCGCTGTTCGACTTGACCGGGCCGAGCGTCCCCAGCGCGCGGGCCAGCAGCCGGGTGGTGGTCGTCTTGCCGTTCGTGGCCGAGACGCACGCCGTGAGCCGGTTGGAGCCGACCTCGGCCAGTGCGTCCGGCGCGATCCGAAGGGCGAGCTTGCCGCCGATCATCTCGCCCGAGCCCCGGCCGAGGCGGCGGGACGCCTCAGCGGCCAGTCGCTCGACGGCGAGCGCGGCCTGGGTACGGGCGGAGAACCGGCGGCGTGGAAGGGGGGTCATCATCGCTCCTCCAGACTGCCATGCCCGCACCCGCCGCCGGTGCCCACCCCGCACTGTGCGCCGTTCGCGCGGTTCGCGGTATGCACGCCGCCTCGCGGCCGTCCCGCGCCCGCGGCGGTGGGCCGCCAAGTGGGTAGACCCAGCCCTGACCCGAGCCCCCGGCCGAGTGTCCGGGAGCACTCATGAGCGGGCAACCACCGCCCCAGGTGGATGAGTAGGACACCCAGAGGTGAGAATCACAGAAGTGATGGGGCATCACCCCGGGTCGGCGGACGCACAGATCACGTGAGGACACGTGAGGACCCGGCGGGAAGGGACGTGAGGACAGACAGTGACCACCAAGGGGATAGCGATCGCCCGTGACGGCGAGCGATGGGCGGCTCACGACCTCGACATCGCCGACATGGAGGATCTCGACGCGCTCGTCGACGCCATGCACGACCTCTCCTCGGGCACGGTCATCGCGTTCGTCGAGGAGGACGACGAGTACCTGGCCATCGTGCGCATCGGCGCGCAGGACCCCGATCCGAAGGTCTTCCTCTCGGACCGCCGGGTCCTGCTGAGCTCCGACCTCGCCGAGCGGCTCTTCGCCGACGCGCTCCCGTCCATGGTGGCGCTCGAGGACGACTCGGAGGACGACGCCCCGGTGGGCCAGGCGTCCCCCGTCGGCGACCTCGACCTGCTGGCGGATCTCGGGACGACCGCTGATGCGCTGCTGGAGCTGATCGCCGAGGAGGGCATGCTGCCCGCCGACGTGATCAGCGCGGTCAGCGAGCGGGCCGGCGCCGGGGAGATCTTCGACGAGGTCCGTGGCTGACACCCGCTCACCGGTGGCGGACACCCGCGCACCGGTGACGGACGGCTACCGCGAGGCGATGGGCCTCGCCCTGGCCGAGGCCGATCTCGCCCGGGCCGCCGGGGACGTCCCGGTCGGCGCGGTCGTCGTGGCGGCGGACGGGGCGGTGCTCGGCCGCGGCCACAACGCGCGCGAGGCCGCCGGCGACCCGACCGCCCACGCCGAGGTCGTCGCGCTGCGCCAGGCCGCGGCCCGGCTCGGTTCCTGGCGCCTGACCGGGGCGACCCTCGTGGTCACCCTGGAGCCGTGCACCATGTGCGCCGGGGCCCTCGTCCTCGCCCGGGTGGACCGGCTCGTCTACGGCGCCGTGGACGACAAGGCCGGCGCCGTGGGCTCCCTGTGGGACGTCGTCCGCGACCGGCGGTTGAACCACCGCCCCGAGGTCGTCGCGGGCGTCCGCGGGCAGGAGTGCTCGGAGCAGCTCGCCGCCTTCTTCGCCGACCGGCGGACGCAACGCCGCGACACACGCCGTCCGCGCACCCCCGACTAACCGGACCAGGACGACGTCGCGTAAGCTAGCCCGCGGTGGAGTCGCCTAGTGGCCGAGGGCGCACGCCTCGAAAGCGTGTGAGGGGGCAACCCCTCCGTGGGTTCAAATCCCACCTCCACCGCCCAGAAAGCCCGGCCCGGAACACCGGCGGCGACACCGCCGTCTGACGGCCCGGCACGACCACCGGCCATGGCCGTCACCTGCCTGTTCCACCAGGGCCGGTGACGGCCATCCGCCGTGAGTTCACGGCCATCGACCTTCACTTCTCGACCGCGATGTCGGCACTTCTCGACCGCGGTGTGCGGCCTTCTGTTCCGGTTCGCTGTTCCCGATCGCTGTTCCCGATCGCAAACGAAGCCGAGTTGCATTGACTCCGGAGCGTGTCATAGTCGATACGCAAGGTAACGATCCGTGACCATGCCACCGTCGTTCCGCCAGCGGATCGATATCTCCACGGTCACTGCGTCACCCGAATCCGGAGGTCAGGAATGGCAAGGATCGTTGTTCTCGGTGCCGGTGGTCAGGTAGGGCGGTCCATCGTTGCCGAAGCCGTCAGGCGCGGCCACGAGGTCACGGCGGTCGACCAGGACCAGAACGCGCTGAAAGGGGTTCCCCGCCAGGCCACCGCCGTCACCGGGGACGTCACCGGGCGCGACATGGTCCAGCAGCAGGCGCAGAACGCGGACGTGGTCGTGGTCGCCCTCGCCGGGTGCACCCGGCCCGAACACGCGAACACCGCGCGCGCGGTCGTCGAGGTGGCGAACAAGCTGGGTGCCAAGGCGCCCGCGGTCATCCACATCGGCAACGGCGGGCTGCTGGAGAACGCCGACGGCGAGCGCATCGTCGACACCCAGGAGTTCCCCGCCGCCGAGCGCAAGGAGGCCCTCGACCAGGCCGACGCGCTCGACGTCCTCCGGGCCGCCAAGCACAACCTCAAGTGGACCTGCGTCGTCCCGCCGCCGCGCAACTTCGGCCCGGGCCGCCGGCGTGAGGCCTACCGCACGGCCGGCGACCGCCCGGTGACCGACGCCCAGGGCAACATCGGGATCTCGTACGAGGATTTCGCGTTCGCCGTCCTGGACGAGGTGGAGAAGCCGCGGTTCCGCAACAAGCGGTACACGGTGGGGTACTGACCTCCCGCTGGCGACACCATTCGCCGCGGGATGACAGCCTGAAAGCCGGGCCTCCGGCGGAACGCCGGCCGGAGGCCCGGCCGCATCGCTTGTGAAGCCCATGCTTGCGAAGAGCCCATGGGCGATCGCTTGTAAAGGCCATGCGCGCGTTCAGGCGTTCAGGCCATGGTGGCGAGAATCAGGTCGATGTCCTCCGGTGTGGTCGCCGGATTGACGATCGCGAACCGGGTCACCGTCTCCTGCCGGTGCACGGTCGGGGTCACGAACGCGAGCCCTTCGGCAAGCAGGCGTTCCGTCCACCGGTGATAGCTCTCGGCCGGCCAGCCCAGCCGGCGGAACACGACGACCGAGAGCTCCGGCTCGCGCACGAGCTCCACGAACGGCAGGGCCCGGATGTGGTCGGCCGCCGTCCGCGCCGTCGCCAGGCAGCGCTCGACCGCGGAACCGTACGCATGTGTCCCGTAGGTGGCGAGCGAGAACCAGAACGGCAGGCCGCGGGCCCGCCGGGAGAGCCCGACCTCGTAGTCCGAGGGGTTCCAGGCCCCCGGCGTGTCGAGTACCTCCAGATAGCCTGCCTGCTGCGCGTGGGCGGCGCGGGCCGCGGCCGGGTCGCGGTACACCAGCGCGCAGGCGTCGAACGGCGCGAACAGCCACTTGTGCGGGTCGACGATGAAGGAGTCGGTCTCCTCGATGCCGTCGAACAGGTGCCGCACGGACGCGGCGGCGGCGCCCGCGAGGCCGTAGGCGCCGTCGACGTGGACCCACACGTCGTGCCGGCGGCAGGCGTCGACGACACCGCGGATGTCGTCGACGATCCCGAACTGGGTGCTGCCGGCCGTGGCCACCACGGCGAACACCCCGCCGTCGCCGGCGAGCTCGTCGAGCGCGGTGGCCACCGCCCCGCCGGTCAGCCGCCCGTCGTCGCCGGTCGGGACGACCACCAGGTCGACGTCCATGACCTCGGCCGCCTGGCGCAGCGAGGAGTGCGCCTCGGAGCCGCACAGGAACCGCCAGCGCGGTGGCTGAGGGAGCCCTCGGGCCGCCCGGCGCGCCCGGGCGGCGTGCCGCGCGGCGACGAGCGCCGAGACGTTGCCGACCGTCCCGCCCTGGACGAACACCCCGCCGGCTCCCGGCGGGAAGCCGACGAGGTCGGACAGCCAGCGCAGCGCCTCGTTCTCCGCGTGGACGGCACCGCCGCCCTCCAGCCAGCTCCCGCCGTAGATCGACGAGGCGCCGACCACCAGGTCGAACAGGATCGCCGCCCGGGTCGGCGCCGCCGGGATGAAGGCGAGGTTGCGCGGGTGGTCCGCCGATATACAGGCACGCGACAGCACCTCGTCGAACACCCGCAGCGCGGCGAGACCACCGATGCCCTCCGGGGTGATCGTGCGCCCGGCCCGCGCGGACAGCTCGGCCGGTGGGCTCGGACCGTCCAGCGGGACGGGATCCAGACTCATCCGAGTGCGGGCGTAATCCACCACCGCCTGGACGAGCTCCGGGCGCTGCGCGCCGAAGATCGGCACATCGAATGGGTGCACCCGGCGCAGTCTAGGTCCCCGCCGGAGCGCTGCCGAAAGGATCACGCCGGCGCGCGCACCGGGGTAATCCACCGATCACCGGCGAATACCGGGAGACACCCGGCGGGTGAATGCCGGAAAACAATCAGAAAACAACCGGGCCCTGCGTGACAGCGACAGGGAGCCGTACCCGTCATGCCGTCGGCCCGCTCCCGTCAGCCCGGGCCACGCGGACAGACAGGGTCGCCTAGCTGCTGCGCTGGCGCCGCACGAGGAAACCGCCACCGACGAGAGCAACCAGCATGACGATCATTCCGATGCGCTTCATGAGACACCTCCACGATGAGGACCGGCGACCACCGGGGGTACCGGCGATCACCGCGTTCAAGGGCACAACATACCGGCTGACCGAGGCTCGGTCGCACCGCCGTGCGGAAATGAAGGATCGTTGTCCGGATCCGGTCTTTACCGGGCCCGCGCCCACCTGTTACACACCGCAGGAAGGCCACGGCATCGGGACGCGACGGTGCCCGGCCGCGGCGGTGGAGACCCGGGCGACGCCACCTCGCGCCGGGCATTCTTCTCATTCGCGTTTCGCTGTCGCCATATACGTCATGAAGCCCACGCCCAACCCATGCCGATCACTTGGCGCTAAACGTTGACGCGTCGACCCCGGCGCCGACCGGCCGTCCGCTGTTAGCTTTCAGGACATACGAGCCCCGCGGGAGGCGGCCCGCGGGGCGACGTCGAGGAGGCGGCAACGTGAAGGTCGACAGCACCCTTGGCGCGCTGGACATCGCTGCCGGCCAGGCCCGCGCCGCGCAGGCCGCCGGCTACGACGCCATCTGGACCGGGGAGGTGAACCAGGACCCGTTCCTCCCGCTGACCCTCGCCGCCGACGCGACGTCCACGATCGAGCTGGGCACCTCGATCACTGTCGCGCTGTCCCGCTCGCCGATGTCGCTGGCGTACACCGCGCACGACCTGCACGGGTTCTCCGGCGGCCGGCTCCGGCTCGGCCTCGGCTCGCAGGTGAAGGCGCACATCACCCGCCGTTTCTCGATGCCGTGGGGCCGGCCCGCGCCACAGCTGCGCGAGTTCGTCCTGGCGCTGCGCGCGATCTGGTCGTCCTGGTCGGAGGGCACCCCGCTCGCCTTCGAGGGCGAGTACTACCGGCACACGTTGATGCCGCCGGCGTTCGTCCCGAAGCCGCACCCTTTCGGGCCACCCCAGGTGCTCCTCGCCGGCGTCGGGGACGTCATGACCCGGGTCGCGGGCGAGGTCGCCGACGGATTCCTGTGCCACTGGTTCACCAGCCCGCGCTGGATCCGCGAGCACACCGTTCCCGCGCTGCTGGCGGGCCGGCAGCGCGCGGGCCGCACGCTGGACGGCTTCGACATCGTCGCCGGCGGGTTCGTCGCCACCGGCACCGACCAGGAGATCACCGAAGGGCTGGCAAGGATGCGCGCCCAGATCTCCTTCTACGGGTCGACCCCGGCCTACCGCCCCGTGCTGGAGCTGCATGGATGGGGCGATCTCGGCAGCGAGCTGACCGCGCTGTCCAAGCAGAACCGGTGGACCGAGATGGCCGCCCTGATCGACGACGACGTCGTCGAGACCTTCGGCATCGTCGCGGCGCCCGCGGACGTCCCCGCCCGCATCGCCGAGCGCCTCGGCGGCCTGGCGACCCGCACGACGTTCACGCCGCCGCCGTCGTTCGGCCCCGAGCAGACCCGGGAGATTCTGGCCGCCATCCAGGCGATCCCGACCGCGGCCCCGACCACCGGCGCGGCGGGCCGGCACGGGACCGGACCCGCGTAACCAGACCCGGTCCCGCGGACTCCCCGCGCGGCGCGCGGCGCGCGCCGCGCGGGGAGATGCTCACTCAGACCTTGATGGGCAGCTTCTCGTAGCCGCGCACGGTGCTGGTGTGCAGGCGCACCGCGTTGTCGCGGTCGACCTCGTAGTTCGGGAAGCGGCGCAGGGTCTCCTCCAGCGCGATCCGGCCCTCCATGCGGGCGAGCGCCGCGCCGAGGCAGAAGTGCGGGCCGCGGCCGAACGCCAGGTGGCTGTCGAAGTTGCGCTTGATGTCGTAGCGGTCCGCGTCCGGGTACTTGCGCTCGTCGCGGTTGGCGGACGAGGTGAGCAGCAGGATCCTGGACTTTGCCGGGATCGTGGTGCCGTGCAGCTCGACCTCACGGGTGTTCACCCGGCCCTGCACGGGGGACGGCGACTCGTAGCGCAGCGTCTCCTCGACGGCGTTGCCCAGCAGCGACGGGTCGGCGGCCAGCTCGGCACGCTGGTCCGGGTGGGCCTCGAGCAGGTCACCGGCCCAGCCGAGCAGGCGGGCGACGGTCTCGGTACCGGCAGCGACGAGCAGGTTGGTGAAGTCGGCGGCCTCGGAGGTGGTGAGCCGGCGGGCGCCCTCGTCGGTGGTGATCTCGGCCTCGGCGAGGCCGGTCATCATGTCGTCGCGCGGGGCCGTGCGCCGCGCGTCGATCTGCTCGGAGAAGTAGGTGTGCAGCTTGATCTGCGCGGCGAAGGAGACGTCGTTGATCATCCCCTTGCCCTCCTCGATGTGGAAGGTCTGGTCGATCGTCTGCCGGATCTCCTCCCGGTCGGCCTCGTCGACGCCGATGAGCTTGGAGATGACCAGAGAGGGGAGCTGGGCGGCGAAGTCCTGGATGTAGTCGAACCCGCCGCCGCCGATCTGGGGATCCAGCAGCTCCGCGCAGATCTCGCGGATGCTCCCCTCGAGCCCGCCGACCCGTCGCGGCGTGAACGCCCGCGAGACCAGGACGCGCAGCAGCGTGTGCGTGGGCGGGTCCATGAAGATGATCTGACCGGTGTTGAACGGCTCCGGCCCCATGAGCTCGAGGACCGTGCCGTGCGCGGAGCTGTACGTCTCGGGCTCGACGTGGGCCGCGTCGACGTCCGCGTGCCGGGAGAGCGCGTAGAAGTCGTGCTTCTCGTTGCGGTAGACCGGTGCCTCGTCCCGCAGCCGGCGCCACAGTGGATGCGGATTGACGTCGATGATCTTGTCGAACGGGTCCCAGTACAGGTCTTCCGTCACGGTTGAGCCCTTCTCTGTGCCAGGCCCGCGCTGCGAGCCACCGAGGACAGCCAGTTCACGTCGCCATGCCCGCGCCCGGCCGGTCACCGGAGGCATCACGGCCGCAACTCCCTGACCAGGCCGATGTCTGCACCGGGCAAGACACGTCACCGCCAGTTCGTCAACGCTTATGAGCAGATTGGCGTGGGACGCACTCCACGAGCAAGGGACTTACCCCGACAGTCCGGGTCGAGCCGGGCCCCGTGCCGCGGGTGGAACCGCCGCAGATCGCCCTCGCCTCGAAGAAGCGGCCAGCCAGGATGAACTCGGAGCCCTCCGCTGGTCGATCCGGCCGGGTCGGTTGCGGGCCGTCGACCCGTGCCCGGCGGCCGTCGGGGCGATCTCCGCCGGTGAGTCACCCCGCCGACCGCAAGCCGCATACCCCTAGGGGGTACCTGTCAAGCCACCCGCGGAGCGCGGTTCAGAGATCGGGCAGCCAGCAGCTCAGGTATTCCAGGATGGGCAGCCCGCCTCGCTGTGCCCCCGCGTCCTCGTCGCACAGCGCCGACGGCCTGTCCTGCTCGCACGCGGTCCCGTCCCCGTCGTCGTCCAGCGCGGACCGGTACCCCGGCTGGCCCCTGTGCAGCGGCGCGGCGCCGGCGGCGCGGGCGTCCGCGCAGGACTGGTAGGACGTGGTCGCCGGGCGGGTGGGCCGCGCCTGGTCCGGAGTGGCCGACGGCGTGGGCGTGGGCGCCGCCGTCTGCTCGGCGGTCGGCGTCGTCTCCGCGGGGGACGGGGGCGCGGGCGGCGGCGCGGCGGCCACCCGGGCCGGCGCCGCCGACGGGCGGGGCACCGCTGACGGAACCGGCGGCGCCACCGGGGGCGCGGGCGACGGCCCCGGGGTGGTCGGTATCGCGACCGGCGCAGGCTCGGCGAGCGCGCCGACCGCGCCGGAGCGGGCCGCACCCGATCCCGGCGCCGGTGCGAGGGCGACCGCTACCAGCAGTAGCAGAAGGACCCCGCCTACGCCGCCGCTGACCCGCCGGTGCCCGCGAACCCAGGCGTGTATCCCATGGCCCCACTCCACCGGCCGCTGGCGCAACATCCGCATGCTCCTCCTCCGCTGGTCCGATCCTCATCGGACGAGCGGGGCGAAAGCCACTGCGCGAAGCAAAGTCGCTACTTTTCGGCACCACCGCACGGGTGGCCCTCCCGACACTTCACTTTCGGGGCGCAACGGGCGGGTCGCCGGCCTGTTCGCCGCGACGGCCGTGGCGGACGCCGGCGCCGCGCGACTGGATGCCGGCGCCGGATCAGTTCCGGTTGAGAGTTGGCCGCACTGGCCGCCAGCACCGCCGGTGCGGTGGCCGCCTCCGGCTGAAACACGGCGTCACAGGCCGGCGAGCATGCCGCCGTCGACGATAACCGAGGTGCCCGTCAGGAAACTCATGTCCGGCGAGGCCAGGGCGAGGGCGGCGGCGGCCATCTCCTCCGGGCGGGCCATCCGGCGCAGCGCGTCGACGTTGTCCGCGCCGTACTGGGCCTTGCCGGCTGCCCACTGCTCGTCGGTGATGTTCGGGGGGCGGCGGCGGTCGACCAGCCCCGTGTCGGTGGTGCCCGGGGAGAGCGCGGCAACCCGGATGTTGTCCTGTCCGTAGTCCAGGGCCGCGGTGCGTACCAGGCCGGTGACGCCTCCCTTGCTCGCGCTGTAGGCGCCCAGTCCGGGCCTGCTGGCGAACTCGTTCGCGGAGCCGGTGACGAGGATGACGCCGCCGCCGGACTCCCGCATCGGTGGCACCTCGTACTTGATGGCGAGGAAGACCCCGCGGGTGTTGGTGTGGGCGGTGTCGTCCCACTCCTCGACGGTCATCTCGTGCAGCAGCTTCACGATCTGGGTTCCGGCGTTGTTGAGCGCGACGTCCAGCCGGCCGTACCGGTCGGCGACACCGGCCACGAACGACTCGACCTGGGCGGGATCGCGGACGTCGGCCCGCGTGTAGGCGGCCTCTCCGCCCGCGGCGCGGATCTCCGCCTCCACACGGCGGCCGAGCTCCTCCCGCCTGCCGCAGAAGCCGACTTTCGCTCCCTCCCGGGCGAAGGCGATGGCCGCCGCCCGTCCGATGCCCGAGGTCGCTCCCGTGACGAGGACGACCTTCCCCGCGAACCGACGCGCCGGCGCCGGATTGGGCGTCGGCGCGGGGGTCGGGGCGGGGGCGGGGGCGGACGCCGCGGCGGCCACACCGACGGGTACGGCCGTCGCCGCGGCCACCGTGGTGACGAGTCCCGCCGCCCCGGCAAGCAGGCTCCGGCGGCCCGCGGGTCTGGCCCCGCGGTGGTCCTTGGTCATCGTCGCTCCTCCACGGCAGGGGTGACATCCACGGCCAGGGACGACCGCGGACAACCGCAGTACACCTGCCATGGCGCGGCGTGGCATCGGACCACGGTCCCTCCGCCGGCGGACGACGGTACGACCACCGTCCCCACCCGGGTCCCAGCGGAACTGCCGATGGCAGCGCTATGCCGGACGGATCCGTTCGAACTTGGTCCAGCCGCGCCAGCCGCGCTCCTCGAGCCGTTCCAGGAGCCGACGGGCGGTCGGCACCGAGTCGAGGAAGACCGAGTCGAGGAGCTGCGCGAGTTCGTCGGGCATCACCTCGTCGTGGTTCTCCCATCCTTCGGCATCGGCCTCGATGAGGGCGACGAGCCGGTCGCCTACGGCCGCCACCCGCGGGTCGTCCGCCTCCCAGCCGATCATCGCGGCGAGATCGCGGTAGAGTTCGACCGTTGCCGGGTCGTCGAGTTGCTGCTGCTTCACCTTCATGTAGAGCGGCATGTGCTCGGGGAGTTGGGCGGCCACCAGGATCCAGGCGTCCCGCTCGCCCCCGATCATCAGGTCCGGCAATCCGAGCTCACGCAGCCGGTCGAGGTACGCCACCGCCTCCGGCGGCAGGGCCAGGCTGTCTCCGGCTGCCAGTTGCGCGATCCGCTCGCGGTGCCGCTGCCGCTCCCTGATCTCCGCGCGCAGGCGCCGGTCGATGTCGGCGACGGCAGCGTTGAACTCCTCCTCGCCCGCGGCCAACAGCTCGCGGACGCGCGCGAGTGGCACGCCGGCGCCGGCGAGCGTACGGATCCTGATGAGCTCGACGACGGCGTGGGCGTCGTAGCGCCGGTAGCCGGAGTGGTCGCGCTCCGGTTCCGGCAGGAGACCCTTGGCGTGGTAGTGCCGCACCGCGCGCACGGTGACGCCGGCGTACGACGCCAGCTGGCTGATCGTGAGCACCGCGCCAGTCTCTTATCTCGCGGGCACGCGGAGGAAAAGCCGGCGCGACCAGAGGTAGCCGAGCAGCGCGATCAGGGCGCACCAGCCGATCGCGAGCCACAGGTCGGAGTCCGTCGCCGCGCCCGTGACGAGTGCGCGCAGGGTGTCGATCATCGGGGTGAACGGCTGGTGCTCCGCGAACTGGCGCAGCCCGGCCGGCATCGCGTCGGTCGGTACGAAGGCGCTGCTGATGAACGGCAGGATCACCAGGAACAGCGGGGTGTTGCTGGCCGTCTCGACGCTGTCCGCCGCCAGGCCCATGCCGACGGTCAGCCAGGTGAGTGAGAACGCGATGAGGATCAGCAGCCCGATCGCGCCGAGCCAGCCGAGCGGACCGGCGTCGGAGCGGAACCCGAGCAGGAACGCGAACGCCGTCACGATCACCACGGCGAATCCGGTCCTGATGACAGCCCCCAGCACGTGGCCGGTGAGCACCGACACCCGGGCGATGTCCATGGTGCGGAACCGGGCGATGATCCCGGTGGTCATGTCGGTCGCGGTCGAGATCGCGGTGCCGAGCGCGACGCTGGCGACGGTCATGATCAGGATGCCTGGCGTGATGAACACGAGGTAGTCGCCGCGGTCTCCACCGCCCTCCTGGCCTGGCAGGCCGGCGCCCAGGGTCCCGCCGAACACGTACACGAACACCAGCAGGAAGACGATCGGCTGTGCGACCAGCATGATCGACAATGAGGGATAGCGGCGGATGTGCAGCAGGTTGCGCCGCAGCATCGTCGCCGAGTCACGGACGGTGTAGGTAGTGCTCATGCGGGGATCTCCTCGGCCGCGGGCGCCTCGGTCGCGTGGCCGGTGAGCGCGAGGAACACGTCGTCGAGGTCGGGGGACTCGACCGTCAGGCCGGCGACGCCGTCGTCGTCGAGGCCGTCGAGCACGCGGCGCAGCCCGGCGATGCTGCCGTCGCCCGGCACCCGAAGGGTGAGCGCCTCGGCGTCGGTGGTGGCCTCCGGATGCGCCGCCGCGGCCGCGGCCAGCCCCGCGGCGTCGGTGAACTGCACCGACACATGCCCGCCGGGCACCCGCCGCTTCAGCTCCGCCGCCGTGCCCTCGGCGACCAGGCGGCCGCCGTCGAGGACCCCGATCCGGTCGGCCAGATGGTCGGCCTCGTCGAGGTACTGCGTCGTCAGCAGCACCGTCACGCCGTCGGCGACCTGCTCGCGCACGATCGCCCACAGGTCGCGACGGCTGCGCGGGTCGAGACCGGCCGTCGGCTCGTCGAGGAAGATCAGTCGGGGCCGGGCGATGAGCGTCATCGCCAGATCCAGCCGCCGCTTCATGCCGCCCGAGTAGGTCTGCGCCCGCCGGTCGGCCGCGTCGACGAGATCGAAGCGCTCCAGCATCACGGTCACGGCGGCGGTCGCGGTCACCCGGTCCAGGTGCGCCAGGTCGGCCATCAGTCGCAGGTTCTCGCGGCCGGTGAGCAGCTCGTCGATCGCGGAGAACTGCCCGGTGACACCGATCGCCGCGCGCACCCCGGCAGGCTCGCGTCGTACGTCGAAGCCGGCGACGCGGATCTCGCCGTCACCGGGGGTCAGCAGGGCGGAGAGGATGTTGACGATGGTCGTCTTGCCGGCGCCGTTGGGTCCGAGGAGCGCGTAGACGGTGCCCTCCGGGACGGTCAGGTCGACTCCGTCCAGCACGGTGTGGTCTCCGTAGGACTTGGTGAGTCCGGAAACCTCGATCGCGGGGTTGGTGGCGGTCACGCCGCCATGCTGGAGCCCTGACGCAGGGTCAAGGTCAAGCCAGTGCCCGCAGGAGACCTTTCTGGGCGCTCCTTCCGCCCACCAGATGACAGTTGTCGGCCGCCTGCGCGACGCTTGCTGCCGACGTCCGAATCTCGGGAAACCGTGTTGTGGCTTCGCTTGCGACAGCCGACGTCACGAACACGTTCACGACGTGTACGCCCAGCTCGTCGAACACGCCTGGCGTCGTCAGCCAGTCTCATTCGCACGCGACGCCGTCGTGGTCACGGTCGAGCTTGCTGCTGTAGCCCGGCTGGCCCTGGTACAGCGGGGCAGCGCCAGCCGCGCGCGCCTCGGCGCAGGACCCGAAGGAGACGGCCGCCGGCGCGGGTGCCGCTGGCGGCGGAGCCTGCGCGGGCTGCGGTGCGGGCTGCCTGTGGTGCGGGCTGCGCAGCCGCCGGAGGCGGAGGCGGGGCCTGCTGCTGCACCGCCTGCGTCGGCGCGGGAGCGGGAGGCGGCGCCGGCCGGCGCACTCAAGCTGGTCGTCGGAGTGTGTCACCGGGACCCGGTCGGCACCTGCGAAGCTCAGGCAGGGAGTGGATCTCTGAGAGAGCATCTCCACTGGTGCTGAAGTGCTCTTACCCACACTCGTATGGCGGAGGATGAGAGATTCGAACTCTCGAGGGGTTGCCCCCAACACGCTTTCCAAGCGTGCGCCCTAGGCCACTAGGCGAATCCTCCGTGGGGGAGCCTATCCGACGGCGGGCCCGAGTGGGGTCACCGGGGGCGCGAACGGGGTCACAGGCGGGCACCGGACCCTCCCGTCCCCGATCGCCGGCGGACCGCTAGACTGCCCAGCAGACCCCTCGTGCGGCGCTACCCTCGTGAACTCCCCCAGGGCCGGAAGGCAGCAAGGGTAAGCGGGCTCTGGCGGGTGTGCGGGGGGTCCTCCTCGTTCGGACGATCATCTCGAGCATCCGGAGCAGGCGAGTGAGCACAGCGCTGTACAACAGGTACCGCCCCGCGACGTTCGCCCAGGTTGTCGGCCAGGAGCACGTCACGGAGGCACTGGGGCACGCGCTGCGCTCCGGGCGGCTGCACCACGCCTACCTGTTCAGCGGCCCGCGCGGCTGTGGGAAGACCTCGTCCGCCCGGATCCTGGCGGCCTCCCTGAACTGCGAGAAGGGGCCGACCCCGGAGCCGTGCGGGGTGTGCGATCAGTGCGTCTCCATCCGCACCGGCTCCTCGATGGACGTCACCGAGATCGACGCCGCTTCGCACGGGCTCGTCGACGATGCCCGTGACCTGCGGGAACGCGCCTTCTTCGCGCCGGCGTCCGCCCGGTTCAAGGTGTTCGTGGTCGACGAGGCGCACATGGTCACGGCGGCGGCGTTCAACGCGCTGCTGAAGGTCGTCGAGGAGCCGCCGTCCTACCTGAAGTTCGTCTTCGCCACCACCGAGCCGGACAAGGTCATCGCGACGATCCGGTCCCGGACGCACCACTACGCCTTCCGTCTGGTGCCTCCTGGTGTGCTCCGCAAGCACCTGGAGTCGATCTGCGCGCAGGAAGGCGTGGTCGTCGAGCCGTCGGTGCTCCCGCTGGTGGTGCGGGCGGGCGCGGGCTCCGTCCGGGATTCGCTCTCCGTTCTCGACCAGCTTCTGGCCGGCGCCGGCGACGGCGGGCTCAGCTACGAGCGCGCGGTGGCGCTGTTGGGCATGACGGACGGCATCCTGCTCGACGAGACTGTGGACGCCCTCGCCGAACGCGACGGCGCCGCGCTGTTCACCGTGGTCGACAGTGTGGTCTCCTCCGGTCACGATCCACGCCGGTTCGCGACCGACCTGCTCGATCGGCTCCGTGATCTCATCGTGGTCGCCGCGGTACCGGACGCGGTGGAACGCGGCCTGCTCGAGGCGTTCTCCACCGACCAGGTGGACCGGATGCGCGCCCAGGCCGGCCGGATCGGGCCGGTCGAGCTCTCCCGGACGGCCGACGTCCTGCACGCGGGTCTGGTCGAGATGCGCGGGACGGCGAGCCCACGGCTGTTGCTGGAGCTGATCCTCGCCCGCGCCCTCCTCCCGGGCGCCGCCGGGGATCCGGCCGCGCTCGCCGTCCGGCTCGAGCGGCTGGAGCGCCGAGCGGTGGTCGGCGGCGGAGCCGGTGCCGGCACGGCCCCGGCCGGCGGCGCCGAGGTCGGTGGTGCGACGCCCGCCGACGCGAGGTTCGGTGGCGCCCGGCCCGCTGACGGGGGGCCCGGCGGCACGGGGTTCGGTGGCGCCGCTGACGGCGCTCACGGGCAGGCCGCGGGCCGCGAGGTTCCTCGCGGCGCGAATGGTTCCGGGGCCGGTGTCACCGCCGCCCCGACGGCCGGGGATACCGGCCCGCGGATGCCCGCGCCGGCCGTGGCCGCGGCACACGCCCCGGCGCCGGCGGCGCACACCCAGGCGGCCCGGCCGGCTTCGGCCGCACGGCCCACGATGCCGGCTGCCGCGGCCACCGGCGGGGGCAGGCTCGACGCGGCGGCCCTGAACGCCCGCTGGGACGAGGTGCTCGCGCTCGCCGTCCAGCGCAGCCGGCGCACCCACGCGATCCTCAAGGACTACGCCTCGGTCGCCGAGGTCCGCGGGGACGAGGTCGTCCTCGCCTTCTCCGCACCGGCCATGGCGAAGATGTTCGGCCAGGGGAACAACGTCGAGATCCTCGCAACCCTGCTGGCTGAGAAGTTCGGTGGGACATGGCGGGTCACGATCGGCGGTGGCCCCGGGTCCTCGGGAGACCGTCCCCAGGCACCGCGCGGGGGGCCCGGCAGCGGCCGGCCCGACAACGGCGGCGGCAGCGGCGGGCCGGGCGGCTATGGCGGTCCCAGTGGCCCGGGCGGGTCGGGTGGTCAGAGCGGTCCGGGTGGCGGCCAGCGGGGGCCGGCCGAGCAGGCCGGTGGCGGCTGGTCCGCGGAGGCGGTGGCCCCGCAGCGGCCCAGCGGTTATCCGGTGAACGCGGGCGCTCCCGGCGGCTGGTCCGCGGCGGGAGCCGTCGAGAGCCACGGCTCGGCTGCCCCAGGGGCCGCCCTCCCGGCTTCCTCCATTCCCTCAGGTGTCCCCGCTCCCTCCGGTGTTTCCGCCGCGCCGGCGTCCATGGCGTACGCCGGGTCCTCCGGCCCAGCGGCGCAGGACGGCCTCCCCCGCCCGCCGGCCGGCCTCCACTCGGCGACGGCCACAGCCAGCCTGGGAAACGCGAGCGTGAGCAGCGCGGCCGCGGGGTCCGGTGTGGGCTCCACCACCGTCGCCGCCCCCCGCCCGGGCACCGCGGAGGCCGGGCTCGCCGCGGCGCGGGCGGCGGTGAGCGCAAGAACCGGCCTCAACGGCTCCACTCGGACGTCGACCGGTCCCGGTGGGGGACCGAGAGCGGCGGGTGCGGCAGGCGCGGCGCGGGCGGGGGGTGCCCCCGTGGCGGCGGCGTCGATGTCCGCCACGGACACCGCGCCGGACGAGGTCTCGCTCGACGACGAGGACGCGCCGACCCAGCTCGACGGGGCCCGGGGCGGCGAGGACGCGGCCGTGGCCCTGCTCCGCACGAGTCTGGGCGCGACGGTGATCGAGCAGTCCGGCTGACGGACGAACGCCGGTGGGTGACCGAGCGGGCCGGGTGGGCGGTTCGGGTGGGCAGTACGGGTGGCTGACGCCGGTTCGGGGCCCGGCGGCACGTAGGCTCATGGTCATGTCGAACCCGCAGATCCCCGCTGGTGGCGGGGCCAACCTGGGGCAGATCCTCGAGCAGGCGCAGCGGATGCAGTCCGCCCTGTTCACCGCCCAGCAGGAGCTGGCCGAGGCCCGGGTCGAAGGCTCGGCCGGTGGCGAGCTCGTCGTTGCGACGGTGAACGGCGGCGGTGAGCTGGTCGACCTCGTGATCAAGCCCGAGGCCGTGGACCCCGAGGACACCGAGACCCTCGCCGATCTCATCCTCGCGGCGGTGCGTGACGCCACCACCAACGCGCACCGGCTCGCGGCCGAGAAGATGAACGCGGCGACCGGCGGTCTCGGTGGCGCGCTCGGCGGTCTCGGTGGCGCCGTCGGAGGGCTCGGCGGGCCGGGCGGTGGCGCGGTCGGCGGTGGTCCCGGCGCGGCCCGGGCGCTGCCGGGTGGCGGGGCGCTGGGCGGCCTGGGTATTCCCGGGCTCGGCTGAGTCAGCCGGCGCCGTGTACGAGGGCATCGTCCAGGATGTGATCGACGAGCTGGGGCAGCTCCCGGGGATCGGTCCCAAGAGCGCGCAGCGCATCGCGTTCCATCTGCTCGCCGCGGACCCGGCCGATGTCCGCCGGCTCGCCAGCGCGTTGACCGAGCTGAAGGAAAAGGTTCGGTTCTGCCGGATCTGCTTCAACGTGGCCCAGTCAGAGCTGTGCCGGATCTGTTCCGACCCGCGGCGTGATCCGACGTCCATCTGCGTGGTCGAGGAGTCGAAGGACGTCGTCGCGATCGAGCGGACCCGTGAGTTCCGCGGCAAGTACCACGTCCTCGGCGGGGCCATCAATCCGATCGGCGGTGTGGGGCCGGACGACCTGCACATCCGCGAACTGGTGGCCCGCCTCGCCGACGGGACCGTCACCGAGATCATCCTGGCGACGGATCCGAACACCGAGGGCGAGGTGACGGCGTCCTACCTGGCCCGCCAGATCGGCCCGATGGGCCTGACCGTCACCCGCCTGGCGAGCGGGCTGCCGATGGGCGGCGATCTGGAGTGGGCCGACGAGGTCACGCTCGGCCGCGCCTTCGAGGGCCGGCGGATCGTCAGCGCCTGACCGAGGGGCCGGGCGGGCCGGGCCCGGCCCGCCCGGCCCCGGCTCGGCCCGCCGCTGTGTCAGAACCCCAGGATCGGGGCGTAGGCGGAACTGGGGATGGACGCGAGCGTCAGCAGCACGACGCTCATGTCCAGCGAGTCCGCCACCGGCTCGAACTCCGCGTGTAGCCCTCTGGTGGCGTAGACGAGGACACCGGAGTCGCGCATCACGCGCACGCCGAACAAATGAGTGGCGCGTACCCACCACACCCGTCCGCCGGCGCGGATCCGCACCTGCCGCGCGTCGCGGCTCAGGCCCGTCGTGAGCCGCTGGAGGCGCCCGGAGGGAAGCCCGGGCTGGTCCAGGTAGCCGACGATGTCGCCGGACGGGCCGTGCACGATGATCCGGGCCGGGCTGCCGGGCGGCCCGGGCTCAACCAGGCTCATCTCCGCGGAGATCTCCTGCTCCCAGGGGAGCATCTCGGCGGCCCAGATGCGTTCTCCGCGCAGAATCCGCTTGCCCAGCGTGCCGCCGTCGGGATGGCCGCGCGGCAGCAGCCCACCGACGACACGGCCGGCGCCCTCTATCCGCCAGGCAACCGAGACGATCGCCCCCGCGGGGGTGTCCGGGTATTCGACTGCCGTCGCGAGGGAGTCGGTCACACGCATATGCGAGATCCGCCTAGACATCCCGGCCGGGGGCGGCCGGGACGCCGGTGGCACGGACGGCGGCGTGCGGATCGGGAGGCCCCGGCAGCGGGGTGGCGACACCAGCGCCCACCGCTGCCCGGCTCGGGCGGGGTCGCGGATGGGGCCGGGACGGCACCGGAAGCGCCCGACCATAGGATGGTGTGCAGATGCCAGTGCACGCACGCCTGCGGCTGCACGTGCTGGTGCCGGTGAGCACACGTCTGCGAGGGATGGCCGTCACGCCTCACCTTCCGACCCCCGGCCCTGTCACTGGCCCGGTCAACCCGCCATCTTCGATTTGTCCAGTCACACCGTGTCGACCATGCCGGCCCGGTACAAGCTGGAGTTCCAGCCACAGATACCACACCACTGCGCTATGCATGCAGATGCTACGTGCCGTGCGGACTGTCCGGAGTCCAACGGGCACAACTTTCCCGGCAGTCTCAGGCCACGGCGCCGCGGCTCGGCGGGCGCGGGCGTGTGGACGCACCCCGGAGCAGCGCCCGCCGGACCCCGGCATGGCACCCGGCGGACCCCGGTGCGGCGCCCTCCGGGGCCGGGGACAAGGTGGAACCATGCCTGGGAACCAGGCCAGTACCCGTCTCGACCAGGTGAGCAGGAGCGGCCAATGATCATCAGTTCGCATGTCGGTGCCGGCGCGTTCGTCGGTATGGCCGTGCCCAGGCTGGGGCCGGCGCTGGCCGCGGGCTTCCTCTCCCACCTCGTGATGGACGCGCTGCCGCACTGGGGCACCGGGCCCGGCACCGAGTCCGAATGGCTGCCGATCGCCCGCAAGGACGGCGTGGCCGGCCTCGCCGCGATGGCGCTGCTGACGGCCGCGGCGCCGGCGGACCGCCGGATCGGGGTGCTCGCCGGCATGGTCGGCGCCTGCCTGCCCGACACCGACAAGGTGGGCCGTTACTTCGTCGGTTCGAGCCCCTGGCCCGCCCGTTTCGACCGGTTCCACGAGGCGATCCAGAACGAGGCCCGGCACCGGCTGCCCCGGGAGGTCGCGACCGCCGCCGCCCTCACCGCCGCCGGCACCCTCGCCCTGCGCCTGCTCGCAGCCCGCCCCCTCTGACCCGACGCACCCACGACACGCCTACCGGCTCTGTGAAGCCAAGCCAGGCCCCTGCCAGGGCAGGCGGAACGATGTGTGGCGGGTGAGGGGGTCCATGGACGTCTGTGGACCCCCTCACCCGCCGCGGATCTCCGTGGTGATGTCAGCCAGGTCGTCGAGGGCTGTCTCGGTGGCGGCGATGACGGTGCGGGTGGCTCCGGCGGCGCGTTCGGCGGTGGCGGCGGCGAAGCCGAGGGCGTCGTCCACCCAGCTGTCGGCTCCCGCGAGCATCGCGGCCTCCGCGCCGTAGCTCGGCTTGACCGCCTGCGAGGTGACGGCGCCGAGCAGCCGCGCCGCCGGCCGCGGCCGGCCGAGGCGCTGGAAGAGCACGACGAGGTTACGCAACGTGGTCAGCAGGTGGGTCAGCGCATACTGGTCGCGCCAGTGTCGCAGCACCTGCGCGAAAGCCTCGACGGCCTGCTGCGGGTCACCGCAGCGGGCCCGGACGGACACCGCGGACACCCGTGCCACCCCGCCCAGGTAGGGGTTGTCGACCGAATCCGCCAGGGCGACCGCGCGGTCGAGCAGCCGCAGGCAGCGGTCCGGGTCGCGGTCAAGGATCAGCTCGGCCTCGCCGTAGGCCAGCCAGCCGAGCTCGGACGGCGCGAGCGGCCCCGCGGGGGCCTGGCTGAGGGCGGCCCGGCCGTCCTCGGCGTGCCCCGCGTAGGCGTGCGCGATCGCCACGTTGAGCAGCCCGGCCACCTCGGCGTGCGGGTCGGCGCAGGACCGCGCCGCGGCGACGAGCTCCCAGCCGTGGTCGACGGCCTCGCCGATCCGGCCCTGGTAGGAGGCGGTGTCGCTGAGCAGTTCGAGCGGGAACCGGCGTTCGGGCGCGTCACCGGCGATCAGCCGTCCGCGCTGTGCACAGGCCACGGCGAGCTCGAGTTCACCGGCGCTGACGTACCAGCATGCCGCCGTGGCCAGGGTGGTCGCCGCGGCCCCCGCCGTCACGCCGGGTGGCAGGCCCGCGGCGAGATCCGACACCAGGTCCGCCAGCCGGTGGGGCTCGCCGCCCGGCGGCGGGTGCAGCCCGAGCGAGCGGACGAGTTCCACCGCGGCGTGCAACGGCTCGACCCGCAGCCGCGTCATCGCGAACACGTGCATGCCGGCCGCGATCTCCACGGCCAGCGGGGGATCTTCGCGCAGCGCCCATGTCTGGGCAGCGCGGGCCTCGACCATCAGGTCGGTGATCCGGCTGTGCCCCGCCGCTTCCCGCGGGGTGCGCAGGACCGCGTCCGCGGCCCGCACCTCGGCGAGGATGTACCGGGCGTGTTCCTGACGCAGCACGGCGTCGGACGCGCCGAGCTGCCGTCGCGCGTACTCGCGGATGATCTCCAGGAGCGAGTAGCGGGCCGGTACCCGGGACGGATCGACGACCACCAGCGACCGGGCCACCAGGGCGTCGAGCAGATCCAGCGCCTCCGGTTCGGGCAGGCCCGCCAGCGCGGCGACGTCCGCGGGACTCACCGGGCCCGCGAACGCGCCCATGGTCCGCAGCATCGCGCGGTGCGGCGCGTCCAGCAGCGAGACCGACCAGCCGACCACGTCGGCGAGCGTGCGGTGGCGCGGCGTTCCCACCCGGCGGACGTCCCGGAGCAGGCCGAGGTGGTCCTCGAGCCGGTCGGCGAGCTCGGGCAGGGACATCGTGCCGCTGCGCGCGGCCGCCATCTCGATGCCGAGCGGCAGGCCGTCCAGCCTCCGGACGATGCGGTCGGCCGCCTCGAGGTCTCCGTCCGAGGCCGGTCCGGCCCCCGGAACCGGCGCCGGGCAGGCGGCTCGGACGCGGTCCCAGAACAGGGCGTGCGCGGGTGCGTCCGGGCCGTCGACGCGCAGCGGGCGTACCGGCCAGCAGTGCTCGCCGTCCACGCCGAGCAGCTCGCGGCTCGTCGCCAGCACGCGCACACCGCGACCGTTCTCGACCAGAGCCGATGCGACGGCGGCGGCCGCGGCCACCACGTGCTCGCAGTTGTCCAGGATCACGAGCGCGTCAAGCTCGGCGGCGGCTTCGAGGGCGGCACCGGCGTCGCCGTCGGCGCCGCGCATGCCCAGCGCGTCCGCGACGAACGCGGGGACGGCGGTCGGGTCGGCGACGGTCGCCAGCTCCACCATCAGGACGCCGTGCGGGAACCTGTCCGCGAGGCGGTCGGCGAGGTACAGCGCCAGCCGCGTCTTGCCGACCCCGCCCGGCCCGAACATGGTGACCAGCCGGGCCGACGCGAGCAGGTCGCAGACCGCGGCCGTGTCAGCCTCCCGGCCCAGCAGGGACGTGACGGGCCGGCGAGGCCGACGGCGCCGTCCCGAGCCCGCCGCCCCAGCCGCCCCAGACGCCCCAGACGGGCCGGCTGGGCCGGCTGGGCCGGAACCTGTCGGCTCAGCCCTTTCAGGGGCGGGGGCCGCTGTGGGGGCGGCGGTGGGGGCTGCCGTGGACAGTGCCGCGGCCTGGGCCGCGCGCAGCGCCGGGCCCGGTTCGAGGCCCACCTCCGCCAGGGCCGCGTGCGCCCGGCGGTAGGCGTCCGCGGCCTCGACGGCCCGCCCGGAACCGCTCAGCGCCCCGAGGAGGGTCCCCCAGGCGCCCTCCCGCCACGGGTACTCGGCGAGCAGTTCCTCCGCGGCACCGACCGCCTCGGCCGGGCGCCCGACCGCCAGCAGCAGCGCGGCCCGGGACTCGCGCGCCGCGCCGCGAGCCTCGCCGAGGCGCACCGCCACCGGTCGCAGCGCCGGGTCGTCGGTCAGCTCGCCGAAGGCCGGGCCCCGCCAGAGGGCGAGCGCGTCGTCCAACGCGGCGAGCCGCGCGGACGCGTCCTGGACCTGCCCGGACAGCCGCAGCAGATGCTCGAAGACGGCGATGTCGACCTGTTCCGGGGCGAGCCGCAGCGACCACCCGCCGGGATGGGTCGGCAGCGCGTCCCCGAGGACCCGGCGCAGCCTCGAGATGTAGGAGCGCAGCGTCGCCTCGGCCGACGGCGGCGGGGACTCCCCCCACACGGCATCGACCAGACGCGCGGGAGGCACCACGTCCCCCACGCGCGATCCGAGGATGGCCAGCAGCAGCCGCTGTGTGGGGCTGCCGATGGCGATCGGCAGCCCGGCGGCGTCCACCATGTCCACCGGGCCCAGCAGGCGCACGCGCACGAACCGATCATAGGAGTCCCATGGGTCCACAACCCGTCACACGCCGGACACGCCACCCCCGCGCTATCCCGCTGCAAGCCGGCCGCATCACTCCCGCAGTCCACACCCGGATGCTGAAGTCATCACCCGGCGTCACGATGGAGCGGATAAATCATGACAATCATCACCGACTCGGCCACGGGCACGCCCGACGGCACGTCCGCCGCGGTCGAGGCGTTCGCCCAACGGGTCTTCGACGCGGTGCTGGGCGCCCAGGAGGTTCAGGCGATCTATCTCGGCGACCGGCTCGGGTACTACGCCGCCCTCGCCGAGCGCGGGCCCCTCACCTCCTCCGAACTGGCGGACGCGACCGGCAGCACGGAGCGGTACGCCCGTGAGTGGCTCGAGCACCAGGCGGTCTGCGGCTACCTCACCGTCGCGGCGGACGTCGACCAGGACGAGAACGCGGACCGTGGCGCGGGCGGAAGCCGGGACGAGCATGGCGACCGGGGCGCGGGCGCGGAGCCCGCAGGAGACGGGCAGGCCGCGGGCACGGCCGAGGCGCTCTCCCGCCGTTACCTGCTGCCCGCGGGGCACGCGGAGGTCCTCGCCGACGTCGACAGCCTGAACTACCTGGCTCCGCTCGCCCGGTTCGTGGCCGGAGCGGGCCGGCAGCTCGGCGAGATCGCCGAGGCGTTCCGGACCGGCGGAGGGGTGAGCTGGGAACGGTTCGGCGCCGACGCGCGCGAGGCCCAGGCCGCCGCGAACCGCCCGATGTTCCTCTCCCTGCTGTGCCAGGAGCTGCTGCCGGCCGCTCCCGAGGTGCACGCCACGCTGGTCGCCGGCGCGCGCGTCGCCGACATCGGCTGTGGGGCGGGATGGTCATCGGTCGCGCTGGCCCGCGCGTACCCCCGAGTGACCGTCGACGGCTTCGACCCGGACACCGAGTCCGTGCGGCTCGCCGAGCGCAACGCCGCCGCCCTCGAGGTGACCGACCGGGTCACCTTCACCGACGCCGACGCCGCGCAGGCCGCGGACGGCGAGGCGGTGGGCGGCTACGACCTGGTGTTCGCCTTCGAGTGCGTCCACGACATGGCGGACCCGGTTGCCGTGCTCGACGCGGCACGCCGCCTGCTGACCGCCGGCGGCAGCATGATCGTCATGGACGAGCGGTGCGCGGAGTCGTTCCACGCCCCCGCGGGCGAGATCGAGCGGCTGCTCTACGGGTACTCGCTGGTCGGCTGCCTGCCGGACGGGATGTCACGGCAGCCCTCGGTGGGCACGGGAACCGTGATGCGCCCGGCGACGCTCGCCGGCTACGCCGAACTCGCGGGTTTCACCTCGACGGAGACGCTGCCCATCGAGCACGACTTCTTCCGGTTCTACCGCCTCGTCCCGTAAGCCGGCCGTCAGACGCCGTCCGGGAACATCACGGCGGCGCCGTCCACCCGGTCGCGTGCGAGGTCCTCGAGCGCCTGGTCGACGGCCGTCAGCGGGTACGGGGTGGTTGTCACCGCGAGCCGGTGGCGCCCGGCGATCTCCAGGAACTCGCGGCCGTCGGCGCGGGTGTTCGCGGTCGTGCTGCGCACCGAGCGCTCCTGGAACAGGTGCCGCTGGTAGTTCAGGACCGGGACGTCGGTGAGGTGGATCCCGGCGATCGAGAGGGTGCCGCCCCTGTCCAGCGCGGCGAGCGCGACCGGGACCAGATCGCCGACCGGCGCGAACAGGACCGCCCCGTCGAGCGGCTCGGGTGGGGAGTCGTAGGCGCCGGTCGCGGACGCCGCGCCGAGATCGAGGGCGAGGCGGCGGGCCCGGGCGGACCTGGTCATGACGTGCACCGTCGCACCCTGGGCGATCGCCACCTGCGCGGCGAGGTGCGCGGACGCGCCGAACCCGTAGACGCCCAGCCGGCCGCCGGGCGGAAGCTCGGCGCGCAGCAGCGCCCGGTAGCCGACGATCCCGGCGCACAGCAACGGGGCCAGCTCGCCGTCGCTGTAGCCGGCGGGCAGGCGGTAGGCGTAGTCCGCGTCGACGACGGCGTACTGGGCGTACCCGCCGTCGACGTCCCAGCCTGTGTAGAGCGACGCGGGGCAGAGGTTCTCGGCGCCGCGCCGGCAGTAGGCGCACGTCTGGTCCGTTCCGGCGAGCCAGGCGATGCCGAGCCGGTCACCCAGCCGGATCGGGGCCGCCGGGGCCGGATCCGGTGGCCGGGAGCCGGCCGGCCCGGAAACCCCATGGCCCCCGGGACCGAGCGCGTCGACGTACCCGACGATCTCGTGACCGGGCACGGTGAGCGGCCGGTGCGGGGGGAGGTCGCCCTCGGCCAGGTGCAGGTCCGTCCGGCAGACGCCGCAGGCGGCGACCTTCAGACGGACCTGACCGGGACCGGGCTCGGGGATGGGCAGCTCGACCGCGCGCAGTGGCGCCGTGGCCACCGGCGCGGGGCGGGTGACCTGCCAGGCCAACACGCGACGCACCCCCCGTCAGCGGCCGGTCAGCCCGCGGGAACTGACCCGCAGGCACTCAGCTCGCGGGCGGTCAGACGTTGACGCCGTGGTCGCGGGCGAGGCCGCTGAGGTCGTTGTGCCCCTGGCCGACCGCGCGGAACTTCCAGTCGGCTCCGTTGCGGTACACCTCGCCGAAGATGACGACCGTCTCGGTCGAGTAGTCCTCGGAGAGGTCGTAACGGACGAGCTCGGTGCCGGTCTGGTCCACCACGCGGATGTAGGCGTTGCGGACCTGGCCGAAGTTCTGGGCCCGGTTCGCCGCGTCGTAGATGGAGACCGGCACGACGATCTTGTCGATCTCCGCCGGAACCAGGCCCAGGTTGATGTTGACGGACTCGTCGTCGCCCTCGCCGGCGCCGGTCACGTTGTCGCCGGAGAGCGTGATGGCGCCCTCCGGGGACTTCATGTTGTTGAAGAAGACGAAGTGCCCGTCGGACAGTGCCTTGCCGTCGTTCTTCACGCCGATGGCGGAGGCGTCGAGATCGAAGTCGGTGCCGGTCGTCGTGCGGGCATCCCACCCGAGCCCGACGGTGAGCGCGGTCAGCGCTCCGGTTCCTGCCTCGGCGGCCTGCTTCGTGAGGCTGACGTTGCCGCCCTTGGCAAGGCTGATCGCCATGACGAATGTCCTTCCTGAAGGATCCCTTTAACGCCGACGATCCTCCACGTCGAGGACCATCGGACCAACACGGTCGCTTCCCGGGTCACCCTTGCACACAAGGCCGAACTCTCCGGGTAAGCCGTCGGTCGGATGACACACGTGCCACCGGATGACCGCCACGCGTGATCGCTCTCCGGTCACACAGGCGATCCGCCGTCCCTCGCAAGGCCAACGAAGCGGGGGCGGGCAGGGTTTCCGGCACGAGCCGCCGCCGGTCGGGATCCGCGGATCCCGACCGGCGGCGG